>NZ_JBOFOC010000075.1:0-79769 GCF_051659245.1 Microbulbifer sp. | reverse complement strand
ATGGCCGCGATCAATCTTCCCGACTTACCTGGAATCCGATCGCGGCCATGGGCCGCTCCTACGGGCACATTCTTCGAGTCCCGAATCGGCGATAGGGTGCGCCGTCGCACCGTCAAGCCTGAATGGTGCGCACGGCGCACCCTACGCCGGTTGCAGGTGCAGCCCCGCCCGGGTTGCCAACCCGGCAAAATCCGGGAAGGAGGTGGCCACATTGGCGCAGTGCAGTATGCGTATGGTATCGCGGGCGCGCAGGGACGCCACGGCAAAAGCCATGGCGATGCGGTGGTCACCGAGGCTGTCCACGGTGCCGCCGCCAAAGGCGGCGCCCTCCCCCGCTCCCTGGATGACGATGCCGTCCGGCGTCGGCTCGGCGTTGACACCGAGGATACTCAGGCCGTCCGCCATGGCCTGGATACGGTCGCTCTCCTTGACCCGCAGCTCCTCCGCACCGGTCAGCACCGTCTTGCCCTCGGCGCAGGCGGCAGCGACAAAGATGGCCGGGAATTCGTCGATCGCCAGCGGCACCTGGTCTTCCGGAATGCGAATACCTTTCAGCGGCGCGTAGCGCACACGGATATCCGCCACCGGCTCACCGCCCACTTCGCGTTCGTTCTGCAATGTGATGTCCGCACCCATGGCGCGCAGGATATTGATCACGCCGTCACGGGTGGGGTTGATACCCACATGCTCCAGCAGCACATCTGAACCAGGAGCGATGCTGGCCGCCACTATAAAGAAGGCCGCGGAGGAGATATCCGCCGGCACATCGATTTTGCCGGCAGCCAGCCTGCCACCGCCACTCAGGCTGGCGCGGGCGCCATCCCTGCGTACTGAATAGCCGAAACCGGTGAGCATACGCTCGGTGTGGTCGCGGGTCGGCGCCGGCTCGGTGGTGGCGGTCTCTCCCTCGGCGTACAGGCCCGCGAGCAGCACGCAGGATTTCACCTGCGCACTGGCCATCGGCAACTGGTAGTCAATGCCGTGCAGCTTGCGCGAACCTTTGATCTGCAGTGGCGGGCGGCCGTCCGGCCCGGTTTCGATCTCCGCGCCCATCTCCCTCAGCGGATCGGCCACGCGGTTCATGGGGCGCTTGGACAGGGATTCATCACCGGTGAGGGTCACATCGAACGACTGTCCGGCGAGCAGGCCGGCAAGGAGGCGCATGGAGGTACCGGAATTACCCAGGTACAGCGGCCCCGGCGGCGCCTGCAGGCCACGAAGGCCCACGCCGTGAATCACCACGCGGCCGTTCGCCGGCCCCTCGATCACCACGCCCATGTCACGAAACGCCTGCAGGGTGGCCAGGGCGTCCTCCCCTTCGAGGAATCCCTCCACCTCGGTAACCCCCTCGGCGAGGGAGCCCAGCATAATGGAGCGGTGGGACATGGACTTGTCACCGGGGACCCGCAGGCTGCCTTCGACGGCTCCGCCCGGCTGCGCGATAAAAGTAACTTCCTGTGTTTTCATAGATTCTGTGTACGCTTTTTTGGCCAACATTTTACTGAAATGATCCCGTGCCGCCTTGGCGCGGGTAAACACGCCCATCAGCTGGTCGCTGTCGCCAGCGGCGATGGCCGCCCGCAGGGAGGACAGATTGGCGCTGTAGAGATCCACTGCCTTGAGAATGGCATCCCGGTTCGCCAGCATGATATCCCGCCACATCACCGGATCGCTGGAAGCGATGCGCGTGAAATCGCGGAAGCCCCCCGCAGCGTAGCGGAAAATGTTCTCGTTCTCGGCGTCGTGGGCCAGGGTATCCACCAGGCCGAAGGCGATCACATGGGGCAGATGGCTGGTGGCGGCGAGCACCTCGTCGTGCTCTTCCACGGGCATATCCAGCACTTCAGCATTCACCGCCCGCCACACTTGCCGGACGCGCCGCAAATGCTCCGGCCCGGTATTCTCCAGCGGCGTGAGGATAATACGGTGGGCGATATACAAATCGTCCCGCGCGGCGGCGACGCCACTCTGCTCGGAACCGGCGATGGGATGTCCGGGCACCAGGAAGTCAGGCACCTCGCCCCAGATCCTTTTAGCCGCCGCAACCACACTGCCCTTGACGCTGGCCCCGTCGGTTACCGTGACACCAGCGGGCAGGTGTTCGCGCAGAATTCCGAACACCTCCTCCACCGCCAGGGTGGGCACGGCGACAAACACCAGGTCGCCGGGCCCCAATTCCGGCAACACCTCGGTCAGCTCGGTAGCGGCGCGATCGACAATTCCCAATTCCAGCGCCTGTTCACAGGTGCGCCGGTGGCGCGCCACGCCGATCACCTCGCGGCAGGCACCGGCGGCTTTCAACGCCAACGCGAGACTGCCGCCGATCAGGCCGACACCCACGACCACCAGGCGGCCGATCGCTCTGCCGGGCACTTACAGTACCCCGCGCGGATAGGAACCCAATATCTTCATATCCGAAGCGCCGGCTCCAACCTCTTTAAGGGCTGCGGCGACATTTTCCGAATCCCGGTGGCCGACAAAGTCGATAAAGAATACATAGGTCCAGTTACCGGATTGCGACGGCCGCGTTTCCACCCGGGTAAGGTCGATCTCGTGGCGCTGGAACGGCTCCAGCAGATCGTGCAATGCACCCGGCTCGTTGCGCATGGACACCATCAGCGAAGTCTTGTCGTCGCCGCTGGCCGGCACCGCCTGGGAGCCGATAATCAGGAAGCGGGTGGAGTTGTCCGGGCGATCCTCGATTTTCTCCGCCAGTACCTTCAGGCCGTAGAGTCCCGCCGCCATGTCGCCAGCGATGGCCGCCGCGTTCCACTCGCCCTTCACCCGCTTGGCGGCCTCCGCATTACTGGCCACCGCCACCCGCTCCACATTGGGGTAGTGGGAGTCCAGCCACTTGCGACACTGGGCCAGGCTCTGGGCGTGGGAATAGATCCGGGTAATCGCGTCCGCGCGGGTGATATCGGAAATCATCAGGTGCTGGTGAATACGCAGCTCCACCTCACCGCAGATCACCAGGTTCGAGGTAATGAAATTGTCCAGGGTGTGATTGATCACCCCCTCGGTGGAATTTTCCACCGGCACCACGCCATAATTCACCGCGCCCGCTTCCACTTCGCGGAACACTTCGTCGATGGCCGCCAGCGGCCGGCACTGCGCGGAGTTGCCGAAATGCTTGAGCGCCGCCTGCTGGGTAAAGGTGCCCTCCGGCCCCAGGTAGGCCACCTTGACCGGCTCTTCCAGAGCCAGGCACGCGGACATGATCTCGCGGAACAGCCGCGCCATCTCCTCGTCGGTCAGCGGCCCCTGATTGCGCTCCATGGCCTTGCGCAGCACCTGCGCCTCGCGTTCGGGGCGGTAGTAGAGAGCGTCGCCGCCAGTGGCCTTTTTCACTTCCGCCACCTTCAGCGCGCACTCCGCCCGCTCGGAAATCAGACGGGCGATATCCCCGTCGATCTCGTCGATTCGGTCGCGCAATTCCAGCAGGCGCGGATCGATGTTGTTCGATTGTTCAGACATCCTACCTGTTCCAATAGATAAATGGGCGGTCCTGCTGTCAGGACCTTTGCAGCGAGGCTGTCGTTCAACCCAATGGCATCAGCCCACCCGTTTCTCAAAATCAGCCATAAAATTCACCAGTGCCTCAACCGCCTCCACCGGCACCGCATTGTAGAGCGAAGCACGCATGCCGCCCACGGATCGGTGGCCCTTCAGGTTCAGCAGTCCGGCGGCTTCCGACTCCTGCAGAAACTGCCTGTCCAGCCGCTCGTCCGCCAGCACAAAGGGTATATTCATCCGCGAGCGGCTGCCCTCGGCCACTGGGCTGGAATAGAAATCACTGCGGTCGATAAAGTTGTACAGCAGCGCAGACTTGCGCCAACTCAGCTCCGCCATGGCCGATACGCCCCCCTGCTCTTTCAGCCACTGGAACACCAGGCCGGAGAGGTACCAGGCAAAAGTGGGAGGTGTATTATCCATGGAACGGGCGTCCGCAGCGACTTTCCAGCTGAGGCTGCGGGGAATATCCGGCAGCGCCCGGTCCAGCAGATCGTCGCGCACTATGGCCACCGCAATGCCGGAAGGGCCGATATTTTTTTGAGCACCGGCGAAAATCACCCCGAAATTCTCCACCGGAATCGGCTGGGACAGAATACTGGAGGACATATCCGCAACCAGCGGGCAACTCACTTCCGGCACATAGCCGAATTCCACCCCGCCGATGGTTTCGTTGGGCACGTAATGGAAATAGGCCGCGTCGTCGCTCTGCTGCCAGCTGTCCGCCGACGGGGCATAGCTGAAATTGCGATCCTCGCTGGAGGCAACGATATTGACCTCGCCGTAGCGCCCGGCCTCCTCCATCGCCTTCTTAGCCCACTGCCCCGAGTGGATAAAATCGATTTTCTTTTGCCCGGCACCCAGCAGGTTCCAGGGCACGGCACTGAACTGCGCAGTGGCACCACCCTGCAGAAACAGTACCTTGTAATTGTCCGGGATGGCGAGCAGGTGGCGCAGGTCCTGCTCCGCACGCGCGGCCATGGCCTCGAATTCCGGCGAACGGTGGCTCACCTCCATCACCGAGCAGCCACGCCCCTCCCAGTCCAGCAGCTCTTCCTGGGCCCTGCGCAGTACCGGTTCGGGCAGTGCGGCGGGGCCGGAGCAGAAATTGTATTTTCTCATTGCAAATACAGATCTCAATTTAACGAATTTCAAACAAGACATTAAACCTGGATGCGAAGGCCCTGATGCCGGGGGCTGTTTGCGGGACTGTCTGCGAGAGGGACCTCGCGGACAAGCCTCCAGGGATGGATTCACGGGGGGGCGCCCAGCCCGTGTCCCGCAAACAGCCCCCGGTAGCAAGGCCGCCTATAAGCCCACTTGCTGGCACTCAGCGCCGATGGGCACGCTCCGCTTTGCCCATCCTACAGAAATTGACAAACCTCTAAGGACCGGTCAAAAAAGGCCGCGTTGTAACGCAGCCTTTTTGTAAGTACCGAAAAGGAATTACTCCTCTCCCTCTTCGGCTTCCTCGCTCTCCTGGATACGGGCCAGCCCCACCAGGTGCTCCCCTTCTTTCAGGCGGATCACCCGTACGCCCTGGGTGTTGCGACTCAGGACAGACACCTCATCCACGCGGGTGCGCACCAGGGTACCCTGGTCGGAAATCAGCATGATCTCCTCGCCCGGGTGCACCTGGCAGGCGCCCACCAGTTCGCCGTTGCGCTCGCTCTCCGCCATGGCGATCACGCCCTGGGTGCCGCGGCCCTTGGTGGGGAAGTCCTCAATGGCAGTGCGCTTGCCGTAGCCGTTTTCGGTCACCGTCATCACCGCACCGCCCTCTTCCGGGATCACCATGGCGATCACCTGCTTGCCCTCGGCCATGCGGATACCGCGCACACCGCGGGACACGCGGCCCATCGAGCGCACATTGCTCTCGGAGAAGCGCGCCGCCTTGCCGGCGCTGGTAAACAGCACCACATCGCGCTCGCCGTCGGTGATCGCAGTGGCCACCAGGCGATCGCCCTCCTCCAGTTCTATCGCGCGCAGGCCCACGCTGCGCGGACGGGAGAAGGCAGTCAACGGAGTTTTCTTCACCGTGCCGTTGGCGGTGGCAAAGAAGATAAAGTAGTCCTCATCGTATTCGGATACCGGCAGCATGCTGCTGATGCGCTCGTCCGCTTCCAGCGGAAGCATATTGACCATCGGCCGCCCGCGGGAAGCGCGGCCGGCGGTGGGCACTTCGTAAACCTTCAACCAGTACACCTTTCCTTTATTGGAGAAACACAGAATGGTGTCGTGGGAATTGGCAATCAGCAGGTGCTCGACGAAATCCTCGTCCTTCACCTGGGTGGCGGATTTGCCCATACCACCGCGGCGCTGAGCCTGGTAATCCGCCAGCGGCTGGCTCTTGGCGTAGCCGCCGTGGGAGATGGTCACCACCTTGTCTTCCGGTGTAATCAGGTCCTCCACAGTGAGATCCTGGCGGGAGGCGACGATATCGGTGCGGCGGGCATCGCCGAACTCCTTATCCAGTGTCTCCAGCTCCTCGCGGATCACCTGCATCAGGCGCTCGAAGCTGCCGAGGATGTGCAGGTATTCGGCGATCTGCTCCAGGCGCTCGCTGTACTCGGCGAGCAGCTTGTCGTGCTCCATACCGGTCAGGCGGTGCAGGCGCAACTCCAGGATCGCCTGGGCCTGGGCCGGGGAAAGGTAATAGGCGCCGTCGCGCAGGCCGTACTCCGCGGGCAGGTCGTCCGGGCGGCAGGCGTCGGCGCCCGCGCGCTCCAGGAACTGCTGCACCTCGCCCACCGGCCAGCCCTTGGCAAGCAGCGCCTCCCGGGCATCTGTCGGTGTTGACGAGGCCTTGATCAATTCGATCACCGGGTCGATATTGGCGATGGCGATGGCCAGTCCCTCGAGGATATGCCCGCGCTCGCGCGCCTTGCGCAGCAGGTACACGGTGCGACGGGTCACCACCTCCTGGCGGTGGCGGACAAAATACTCGAGTAGCTGCTTGAGGTTCAGCACCTTGGGCTGGCCGTCCACCAGCGCCACCATATTGATACCGAACACGTTCTCCAGTTGGGTCTGGGAGTAGAGGTTGTTGAGCACCACATCCCCAAGCTCGCCGCGCTTCAGCTCGATCACCACCCGCAGGCCGTCCTTGTCGGACTCGTCGCGCAGTTCAGAGATGCCCTCGATCTTCTTCTCCTTCACCAGCTCGGCGATGCGCTCGATCAGGCGCGCCTTGTTCAGCTGGTAGGGGATCTCGGTGATGATAATGGTCTCGCGATTGGTCTTGTCATCGCGAATCACATCCGCCTTGGCGCGCACATAGATGCGCCCGCGGCCGGTGCGGTAGGCCATCAGGATACCGGCGCGGCCGTTGATGGTGGCACCGGTGGGAAAATCCGGCCCGGGGATGTACTCCATCAGTTCGTCGATGGACAGCTCCGGGTTGTCGATCAGCGCCAGGCAGCCGCGCACCACCTCGCTCATATTGTGCGGCGGGATATTGGTGGCCATGCCCACGGCGATACCGGAGGAGCCATTCACCAGCAGGTTGGGCACCCGCGACGGCAACACTTCCGGCATCCGCTCGGAGCCGTCGTAGTTGTCGATAAAGTTGACGGTCTCCTTATCCAGGTCCGACAGCAGCTCGTGGGCCAGCTTGTCCATGCGGATTTCGGTGTAACGCATGGCCGCCGGGCTGTCTCCGTCGATGGAGCCGAAGTTGCCCTGGCCATCCACCAGCATGTAGCGCAGGGAGAAAGGCTGGGCCATACGCACGATGGTGTCGTACACCGCGGTATCCCCATGGGGATGGTATTTACCGATTACGTCGCCCACGACGCGTGCGGATTTTTTGTACGGCTTGTTCCAGTCGTTCTTGAGTTCGTTCATGGCGAAGAGCACACGCCGGTGCACCGGCTTCAGGCCGTCGCGCACATCCGGCAGCGCCCGGCCCACAATCACGCTCATCGCATAGTCTAGATAGGACTGCTTGAGTTCTTCTTCGATATTGATCGGAGAGATTTCTTTGGCTAATTCGCCCATGGTCTACAGCGTTCCTTTTTATAACGCGGGCCCTGTACCGGGGCCGGATAAGCGGGCGATTCTACCACAGTTTCGGAGTTCGGGACTCGGGACTCGGGACCCGGGAAAGAATAACGGAGTCAGATGCGAAGGCCCTGATGCCGGTGGCCGTTCGGGAAACATTTGCCGATGAGGCTGTTGAGCGAACGGCCGCCGGCAGCGGGGCCGCCACTCCCCCAACTTACATGCACCGAGGGCCAAGACTGGTATCATCCGCCAATCGTCAACACTGCCTGCTACAACCTACATGATCGACACACTGATACACGCCCGCTGGATTATCCCCGTCATCCCCGAACAAAAAGTGTTCGAAAATTGCTCCCTGGCAATCGACGGGGGAAAGATCCTCGCCCTTCTGCCCTCGGCGGAGGCCTCTGAGCGCTACCGGGCGAGAGAAGAGATCCGCCTGGACCGCCACGCCCTGATCCCCGGGCTGATCAATACCCACACCCACGCCGCCATGGCCCTGCTGCGCGGCCTGGCGGACGATCGCCCGCTGATGGAGTGGCTGGAGCAGCATATCTGGCCCGCCGAGCAGAAATGGGTGGACCCGGAATTCGCCGCCGACGGCAGCCGACTGGCAATGGCGGAAATGCTCAGGAGCGGCACCACCACCTTCTCCGACCAGTACTTCTTCCCCGAGGCCACCGCCGCCGCGGCGCGGGAGGCGGGCATGCGCGCGCAGATCGCCTTTCCGGTGATCGACTTCCCCACCCCCTGGAGCCGCAACGGCGACGATGCGCTGGAAAAGGGCCTGGCCCTGCGTGACGACTACCGGGCCCACGAGCGCATCGGCGTGGTCTTCGCGCCCCACGCCCCCTACACCGTGGGCGACACCACCCTGGAGAAGATCGCCATCTACGCCGCGGAACTGCAGGTGCCGGTACAGATGCACCTGCACGAAACCGCCGGCGAAGTGGAGCGCGCGCTGTCGGAAACCGGCGAGCGCCCCACCGGGCGGCTGCAGCGCCTGGGCCTGCTCGGGCCCCAGACCCTGTGCGTACATATGACCGAGGTGAACGAAGGGGACATCGAACTGCTGCGGGAGAGCGGAGCCCACGTGGCCCACTGCCCCAAATCCAACCTCAAGCTGGCCTCCGGCTTCTGCCCGGCGGACCGGCTGCTCACCGCCGGGGTGAATGTGGCCCTGGGCACCGATGGCGCCGCCAGCAACAACGGCCTGGACCTGTTCTCCGAAGCCGGCACCGCCGCCCTCCTGGCCAAGGCGACAAGTGGCGACGCCTCCGCCCTGCCCGCCCATCGGGCCCTGGCCATGGCCACCATCAATGGCGCGCGCGCCCTGGGTATCGAGGACACCGCCGGCAGCCTGGAAGCGGGCAAGAGCGCGGACCTGGCGGCGGTGGACCTCAGCGCCCTGGAACAGCAGCCCCTGCACGACCCGGTATCGCAGCTGATCTATACCCACTGTGGACACCGGGTCACGGATGTCTGGGTAGCGGGCCGGCAGTTGCTGAAGGGCCGCCAGTTGCAGACTCTCAACGAAGCGGAGCTGATCCTGCGCGCCCGGGAGTGGCGTGATAGAATTGCGGGCCTTGTTTGAGGGGCTGGAACAAAGCCAAATGCGAAGGCGCTGCTGCCCGGAACTGTAATCCGGGCACAAAGGCCGAACGAAGTAACGGGAAATCCATGACCAACGTCGACCCCGCGGAAATCGCCAAATTCGAGCAACTCGCCAGCCGCTGGTGGGATCGCGAGGGCGAGTTCAAGCCGCTGCACGAGATCAACCCCCTGCGCGCCAACTATATCGACCAGCGCGCGCCGGTGGCCAGCCAAAAGCTGCTGGATGTGGGTTGCGGTGGCGGCATCCTGGCCGAGGCCATGGCCCAGCGCGGCGCCCGGGTGACCGGCATCGATATGGGCGAAGCGCCCCTCGAGGTGGCCAAGCTGCACGCCCTGGAGAGCGGCGCGCAGGTGAAGTACCGGCGCATTCCGGCGGAAGAGCTGGCGGCCGAACAGCCCGAGAGCTTCGATATCGTCACCTGCCTGGAAATGCTCGAACACGTCCCCGGCCCGGCCTCGGTAATCCGCGCCTGCGCCGACCTGGTCAAACCCGGCGGCCACCTGTTCTTCTCCACCATCAATCGCACCGCCAAAGGCTGGCTGTTCGCGGTGGTGGGCGCGGAATATGTACTGAAAATGCTGCCCAAGGGCACGCACGAGTACGCCAGGTTTATCCGCCCCTCAGAAATGGGCACCTGGCTCCGTGACGCGGGACTGGAAATCCGCGACATCACCGGCATGACCTACAATCCACTGACCCGCAGCTATAAACTGAATCCCCGCGACGTGGACGTCAATTACCTGCTGCACGCGGTCAAATCTGCCTGAACGCAGCCAGAAGTACGATTTACACAGATTATGAAAGCAGTACTGTTTGATTTGGATGGCACCCTCTTCGATACCGCACCGGACTTTATCCACGTCCTGAACCAGCTGCGCCAGCAGGAGCAGCTGCCGCCGCTGCCGGACGCCGCCATTCGCGCCGTGGTCTCCAACGGCGCCCGCGCCATGGTCGAACTGGGCTTCGGCATACAGGAGGGCGACGCCCACTTCGAATCCTTGCGCAAGCGATTCCTCGACCTCTACCTGGACCACCTCGCGGTGAAAACCCTGCCCTTCCCCGGCATAGAGCCCCTGCTCGGTCAACTGGCCGCGGCCAATATCGCCTGGGGCATAGTCACCAACAAACCGCTCGTCTACACGGCGCCGCTGCTGCGCGCATTCCCGCACCTGCCCGCGGTGGGCGCGGTCATCTGCCCCGAACACGTGGTCAACCGCAAGCCGCATCCGGAGCCCATGCTGCTCGCCTGCGCACAAATCGGTTGCCACCCCGAAGAGGCCATCTACCTGGGGGACCATCCGCGGGATATCGACGCCGGCCGCGCCGCCGGCATGCCCACCATCGCCTGCAACTACGGCTATATCGATGACGGCGACGATCCGGCCGGCTGGAACGCCGATCACCTGGTGGATTCCGCGGAAGAAATCTGGCCGCTGCTGCAGCGGCGCTACATTGGAAAAACGGGACTCGGGACTCGGGACTCGGAACTCGGAAGCCCTGCCTTGTAGGAGCGGTGGGGCGGCCATCCGTGGGGCGGCCATCCGTGGGGCGGCCATCCGCGGGGCGGCCATCCGTGGGGTGGCCATCCGCCCATGGCCGCGATCGGGCTTGCTGCCAGCCGAGGGCTCGATCGCGGGCATGGCCCGCTCCTACAGGGCGCTGTCCCGGCCCGCCTGGCCGCGATCGGATACACCACAAACTCTGGAATTTGCATGTCTGAAGTTATCCGCGACTATCGAGCCCCCAAAGACCTGCTCAAGGACAAAATCATCCTGGTCACCGGCGCCGGCGACGGAATCGGCAAGGCGGCGGCAAAGACCTTCGCCACCCACGGCGCCACAGTGATCCTGCTCGGGCGCACCACCCCTAAACTGGAAGCGGTCTACGACGAGATCGAAGCCGCCGGCGGCCCCCAGCCGGCGATCTTTCCCATGGACCTGAACGAGGCGCGCATCGAAAATTTCGAGCACTTCGCCGAGGCGGTGGACCAGGAATTCGGCCGCCTGGACGGCCTGTTGCACAACGCCGGCCTGCTCGGCCAGCGCACCCCCATCGCCAACTACAACTTCGCCACCTGGCAACAGGTGATGCAGGTCAACGTCAACGCCGCCTTCGGTCTCAGCAAAACCCTGCTGCCGCTGCTGGAGAAATCCAAAGCGGGCTCAATCATCTTTACCGGTTCCGGCGTCGGCCTCCAAGGCCGCGCCTACTGGGGCGCCTACTCGGTATCCAAATTCGCCACCGAAGGCCTGATGCAGGTGCTGGCGGACGAACTGGACGGCGTCTCCAACATCCGCGTCAACAGCATCAACCCCGGCGCCACCCGCACCAACATGCGCGCCGCTGCCTACCCGGCGGAAAATCCACAGACGGTGGCCACACCGGAAGAAATAATGCCCACCTACCTGTACCTGATGGGAGAAGACAGCCTCGGCGTCAGCGGCAAGCAGTTCAACGCCCAGACCAAATAGCGCAGCCTTTTCACCGGGCACAATGTAAGGCCCTGCCGCCCGCGGCCATCCGGGAAGAAACCTGATCGGTAAATATTTCCCGGATGGCCACAGGCGGCAGGGCCGATCGGTACCGCTGAGCTTCGCCGCCACTGGTAACCGCGCCCCGGGGACTCTATTCTGAAAGCTGGATATCCACGACAAAGGGGGGATAAATCCGTGGACCCCGAACTGATCCGCGAACTCGGCGGCCTCACCAGCGAGGCGCGCAACCCCGACACCCTGGACATAGACCTTCTGCCGACCTTGGAAGTCCTGCGAAAGATCAATCGGGCCGACCGGGAGGTGCCGCAAGCGGTGGGCCGGGTGCTGCCGCAAATCGGCGCGGCGGTGGACGCGATCGTCGAAGCATTCAAAGCGGGCGGCCGCCTGGTCTATATGGGCGCCGGCACCAGCGGCCGCCTGGGGATTCTGGACGCGGTCGAGTGCCCGCCCACCTATGGGGTCGGTGAAGATATGGTGGTGGGACTGATCGCCGGCGGCGAGGCGGCCTTCCTGCGCGCCCAGGAGGGAGCCGAGGACGACCCGGAACTGGGCCGCCGGGACCTGCAGGATATCAACCTGAATGCCCGCGACCTGGTGGTGGGCATCGCCGCCAGCGGCCGCACCCCCTATGTGATCGGCGGCCTGCGCTACGCGCGCGAACTCGGCTGCACCGTGGTAGCGCTGTCCTGCAATACCACCGCCGCCATCGCCGATGAGGCGGATATCGCCATACTGCCCGATGTCGGCCCGGAAGTGCTCACCGGCTCCACCCGTATGAAATCCGGCACCGCGCAAAAACTGGTACTCAATATGCTGACCACCGCCAGCATGATTCGCCTGGGCAAGAGTTTTTTCAACCTGATGGTGGACGTCAAGGCCACCAACGCCAAGCTGGTCGGGCGCACGCGGCGCATTGTGATGGAGGCCACCGGCGTGTCGTTCGAGGAAGCGGACCGGGTACTCAGCCAATGCGGCCACAATGCCAAACTGGCGATCATGATGATTCTGAGCGGCCTGGACAGGGAAGCCGCGGAACGCGCACTCAACGAGGCGGACGGATTTCTGCGCCTGGCGCTGCAGCGGGTGGAGAATGGCAAACAGGGAAAGGCCTCGCAATAATCCCCCTTCACTTCGCGATCACGACGTAATCGAACAACAGCACCCTGTAGGAGCGGCGGGGCGGCCATCCGCCCATGGCCGCGATCGGCCTCACTTCGTAGCTTATGTTGATCGCGGCCATGGGCCGCTCCTACAAAGCGCAGTCAATTTATACTCTTGTGCTAATCGTTTGGCAGCGCCTCCGCCAGCAATTCCAACCAATGGCGTACCGGCGTCTCCGTACCTCCCTGCAAATGCAGCAGACAGCCGATATTCGCGGTGAGAATGGTCTGCGGCTCGCTCGCCTGCAGATTGGCCAACTTCCTGCGACGCAGCGCCTGGGAGAATTTCCGCTGCAATATCGAATAGGTGCCGGCGGAACCGCAGCACAAATGCGCGTCATTGATCGGCGGTAGATCCAGACCAAATTCCGCCAGCAGTCGCTCCACCCGGCCGTTCAAACCCAGGCCGTGTTGCAGAGTGCAGGGGCAGTGGAAGGCAAAACTGCCGGTCAGGGCATCGGCGGGCAAGCGCAGGGGTTTCTCTTGCAGCAATTCCTCCAGCAGCTCCACCGGATCGCGCATCAGCTGATTCAGCGCCTGCGCGCGCGCCGCGTAGTGCGGGTCATCGGCCAGCAACAACGGATAGTCATGCAACTGGGCGCCGCAACCTGTCGCAGTGGAAACTATCGCGCGCACCTCGCGGTTCTGCACCAGCTTCCACCAGCAGTCGACATTCCTTCGCGCCAGTTCCCGCGCCTCCTCCTCAGCGCTGGTGTGCTGACTGACCGCGCCGCAACAGCCGGCGGCGGGCGGTTGCAATAAGGGCACACCGAAGAAGTCCAGAATACGCGCAAAAGCAGTGTCAATTTCCGGGCGCAGCGACGGCTGCACACAGCCGGGCAGTAAAATCACCGCCGCGGTCCGGGCTTCCACCGGTTTGCCCGGCAGCGGCCGGGCGCGCTTACGTGGGGGGAAATACACCCGGCGCAGGGAAGCCGGCAGTAGCGGTGACGCGACACGCCCCGCGGCGAGCAGGCCACCAAACAGCCGAGGCGACAACATCAGCTTGCGCAGCGCGGCGCGCAGGCCGCGCTGGAAAACGTTGCGCGGCGCCAGGCGGTCACTGGTGGCCCGGCCTATGGCCACCAGCTTGTGGTATTCCACCCCGGAAGGACAGGTGGTCTCACAGCTGCGGCAGGTCACGCAGCGGTCCAGGTGGGTGCGGGTCAGTTCGCCGGCACTGCCGGTTTCCAGCATTTCCTTGATCAGGTAAATACGCCCGCGGGGACTGTCCAGTTCGTTGCCGGCGAGCAGATAGGTGGGACAGGTGGCGGTGCAGAAACCGCAGTGTACGCAGGCGTTCAGCACCTGCTCGGCGCGCTGTGCGTCGCTCTCTTCCAGCAGTCCGTCGAGCAGTTTTACCTGCATACCTGCCCTCCACCGAAATACCTGTTAAAGAGTTCGCGGTTAAACAGCCCCCGGGGATCGAAAGCATTTTTGATCCGCCGCGGCCAGTCGCCGCTACCACTGGCAGCCGACAGCGCGGGACCGCGCAGCACGCGCACAAATCCGCCCCGCTCCACCGCCGCACGCTGCAGGGCCGCGCCATCGCCGTTGCGCACCCAGATACGCGCGCCCTCCCAGTCGATCAGAGTCTCTTCAAAGGGAATATCCAGCTCTGCGAAATGCGGCAGGACAACGCAGGCGAGTTGCGGGGCGCTAAAGAATTCATGGCGCAGGTTGCGCAACGCGCACCAGTCGAAGGCACTCGGCTCGCCGCCGAGCTTTTGCAGCGCCGCCTTCAGCGCCGACTTGCGCCCGCTGAAGCGCAGGTGAAGCTTTCCCTCCATTAAGCCGCCGACGCCCACCGAGCCACTCGTGCCCACAAAACAGCTGGTGCGCAGCAGCGGGCGCAATGCGCGCAGTTTTTCCCACCAGTCCGGCAATTGCGCGGCGCTTACAGTAAAGCTGCGGTTCTCCGTGCACTCCGGTTGCGGCAGCAGGCGCAGGGATACATCGAGCAGCATACCCAGGGTGCCGAGGGCGCCCACCTGCAGCCGCGAAAAGTCATAGCCGGCCACGTTCTTCATCACCTGGCCTCCAAAACTGACCAACTGGCCGCGGCCGTTCAACATGCGGCAGCCGAGCACCGTATCGCGCAGGGACATACCGGCGGGGCGCGCCGGGCCGTCCCAACCGCAGGCGATGGCACCGCCTATGGTGCTGTGTTCGGCGGGTTGCGGAATATCCGCGGCAAAGCGCTGCCCCTCGGCGGCGAGCAACGTTTCCAGTTCGGCAATAGGCGTGCCCGCACGCACACGCAACATCAATTCGTCCGGCTGGTAGTCGATCACACCGCGGTGAGCGGCCGTGCTGAGCGGGTTGTCCCCCAATGCCAGATTGAAATGGGCACGGCTGCCGCCACCGCGGATTGTGACGGGCATGTCCCCGGCCAGCGCCTGTTCCAGCGCGGCCTGCAATTCCAGAGTGCGGTCCTGTTCAACCATGGGACTCCTCGACAAATTGCTGCCGTAGGGTGCGCCGCACGCACCGGGATGCGCCGGAGTAAAAACCCACCCCACTGCGGTGCGCGCGGCGCACCCTACGGCACTCGCGCGTGCAATTCCGCTCAGCCATGGACTTTCCTCAGTGCGCGGTACTCGCGGCAGTGCGCCAGCGAGGGAATCAATTTGTCCGGGTTCAGCAATCCGTGCGGATCCAGGGCTCGTTTTACTGCCAGGAACTGCTCTATTTCCGCGTCGCCAAACTGGATCGCCATCTGGTTGAACTTCTCCGTGCCCACGCCGTGCTCGCCGGTAATGGTGCCGCCCACCTGGATACAATATTCGAGGATATCCGCAGCCAGCGCTTCGACCCGCTCCAGCGCGTCCGGCTCGCGGCCATCGAACATGATGATCGGGTGCAGGTTGCCGTCGCCGGCGTGAAACACATTGGCCACCCGCAACCGGTATCCCTCCGCGAACTCGGCAATGGCCTGCAACACATCGCCAATGCGGTGGCGCGGCACAGTGCCGTCTATGCAGTAGTAATCCGGCACCAGGCGGCCGATGGCCGGGAAGGCGCTCTTGCGCCCCTTCCACCAGAGCTGGCGCTGGTTTTCACCCTGCGCCCGCTGCACCCGGGTGGCTTGGAATTTGTGCAATACCGCTTCCACCAGCGCCTCTTCCGCCTCCACCTCCAGGGGATCGCCGTCCAGGTCGATCAGCAGAATGGCCGCGGCATCCAGGTCGTAGCCGGCCTGGCAGAACGCCTCGGTGGCGGAGATCACCAGGGCGTCCATCATCTCCAGTGCCGCCGGCACCACGCCGGCGCGCACTATGGCCGACACCGCATCCGCGGCGGCACCGATGCTGGCGAAGTCCGCCATCAGGGTGCGCGTCTCGGCAGGCACCCGGGTCAGTTTCACGGTGATTTCGCTGACGACTCCCAGGCAGCCCTCGGAGCCGTGCACCAGTGCCAGCAGGTCGTAGCCCGGCTGCGCCAGGCATTCGCCGCCAAAGTTGAGTATCTCCCCGTCCCAGCTCACCAGGCGCAGGCCGACCACATTGTGCACGGTGACGCCGTATTTGAGGCAGTGTACGCCACCGGCGTTCTCCGCCACGTTGCCGCCAATTGAACAGGCGATTTGCGACGAGGGGTCCGGTGCATAGAAGAGTCCGTGTTGGGCCGCCGCCTGGGAGATCTGCAAATTGGGCACCCCCGGCTGTACCCGGGCAGTCAGCGAATGGGTGTTGATCGCAAGGATACGATCCATGGGCGCCGTGACCAGTAGAATACCGCGCCCGTGGGGCCTGGCTCCGGCGGAAAGGCCGGTGCCGGCACCGCGGGATACCAGCGGCACCCGGTGCTCGCCACACAGGCGGGCCACGGCGACGATTTCCTCCTCCGACTCCGCCAGCACCACCGCCAACGGGCGCTCGCAGTAAACCGGCAGCGCGTCGCTCTCGAAAGGCGCCAACTGCTCGCGCTCGGCCAGCAGCCGCTCGCGGGGCAGCAATTGACGCAGCTTGTGCAGCAGCTGGCTGCTGTTGTTATTCACGTCGCAATTTTCCAATCACCGCTTTCTTCGCCGACATTGTAGAAGAAGTGGACTCCGGATAGGACAGATAGGGTCTCCTCCGTACCGGACAGATGCGCAGATGCGGTTGGCGGGGTCAGTGGCAGACAGCTCAATATTCAGGAGCAGGCAGTGGCGGGGTTAGTGGACAGAAAAATACCCGGAGCCTCCCGGGTATTGTTTGTCTGCGGAAAATTACTCTTCCGCGTGATCTATCTCTTCTTCCGGCATTTCGCCCATGGCCTCCTCGGCCATTTCCTCCGCTTCGCCGGCAGCGGCTTCCATGGCGTCTTCGGCATCCTCCTCCATCAATTCGGGCACGTCGGCGAATATGTCGCCCTCCTCCTCAGCCGCATCGTAGGTGGCAATGACGTCTGTTTCTTCGGCCACTTCCGCTTCGGCCGCACCGGCCTCTTCCACTGCGGCATCCATCTCTTTTACGATCTCGTCCTCGGCGGTGGCGGGCTCCATATTCTGGTAGTAAAAATAGCCGCCGACGGCGGCGATGACGATTGCGGGAATAATGAGTTTCTTCATTTTCCAACCCCTGACAGTTCGAATTTATGGTTATAGACGGAACCTATTGTTCCACGCTGGTCAGGCCAAAGATGTGATTGTTAGCACGTTTCCGTTTGTTTACCCCCGACCTCTGAGGCAAAATCTGCCCACCCAAACTAGCGAAACTATCATCATGAGAAGTCTTCTGTTTATTCCCTGGCTTTTGCTTGCCGGTACTGCCGGTGCCGACTCCCTCGCCGATCAAGTGCAGCGCTGCGCCGAGGTGCAAAACGACAGCGAGCGGCTGGCCTGCTACGACGCGCTGGGCAGCAGCCTGGAGCAACGGGCAGAACAAAACTTCGGCCGCGAGCAGCAACAGATCGCCGAAGAGGCGCCGGACTCCATCAACGCCACGATCGCCGAAATCCGGGACGCCGCCTATGGAAAACTGCTGATCACCCTGGAAAACGGCCAAGTCTGGCGGCAAAATGACAGCACCCGGGTGAACTGGAAAAGCGGCGATATCGTAATCGTCGAGCGGGCACTGTTCGGCTCTTTCTTTATGAAGCAGGCCGATGGCGGACGCAATATGCGGGTGAAGCGCGTGAAATAAAAAAAACCAGGAATTGGAATTCCGCTGCGACGGAAAATATTCTCCCCTATGATGGCACGCACACTTGTATAAAGGACCCCACCATGTATCGCCAACGGCTGTCGTTGCTCGCTCTATTGCTGTGCTTTATCTCTGCCGCGGCCAGTGCCGAAACCGGCCGCTACCGGATAGATTCCGCCACCTCCGACATCCACTGGCGCGTGTACCGCGCCGGGGTCCTCTCCGGGCTGGGGCACAATCACGTGATCTCTGCCAGTGACGTCAGCGGCAGCGTCCAACTGGAAGCGCCACCCCAGGAGTCCAGCTTCGAGCTGAACATACCGGTCGCGGCGCTGGTGGTGGACAGCCCGGCGCTGCGCAGCCGCTACGGCGAGGACTTCTCTGCACAGCCTTCGGCCAAGGCGGTCGCCGGCACCCGCGCCAACATGTTGGGCGATGCGCTGTTGAAAGGCGACCAGTTTCCCCGGGTGCAGCTCAGCGGCAGCACCGTGGTCAGCAATGGCCAACGGGTCGATATACCGGTGACCATCCGCATCCTGGGCCACAGTATTGCCATGCGCCTGCCCGCCACGGTGGAGTTCGACGGACGCCAGCTGCGCGCGCGGGGCCAGTTTACCCTGAGCCACCGGCAACTGGGGCTGCAGCCCTTCCGCGCCGCCCTGGGCGCGCTGCGGGTGGCCGAGAATATCGACTTCAGCTACGACATTCGCGCCAACCACACCGACTGATCCGCTCCCGCCGCCTCACGAACCGCCAAAACCTCCCAGTCACCCTTATCCAGGCGCAGAATTCCACATTCATCTATATTCAAGAGAACCGGACCACGAATTAGGCGCCAAACGGTCGCCATGACGGAGGTCCGCGAGTCAGTCGCACAGCCAACAGAAGGTCTACGCACTTGTCCCGAGAAAACTTTTACTCAAGGGATGAAGAATGGCTGAAGGACACAGACGAACAGTTCCCCCGGAACAATCTCCCGGAGGAACCCACCGGCCCCGATGCTCCCCCGGATACCGAGCCGCTCGACCCGACGGAATTATCCGCCGCCGAGGAGTCCGTCTCCGAGAGCAGCAGCACGCCGATGCAGACCTATCTCAAACATCTGTACCGGCTGGAACTGCTGACTCCGGAAGAGGAGCACACCACCACCTGCCTGCTGCGTGAACTGGAAGACAAGCTGATCGCCCTGCTGCAGAAGCGCGGCGTCGAGCTGGTACAGCTTCGCAGTGAAGGAGTGGAGCAGCGCGGCAGCACCGGCGCCTATGATCACGGCCTGATCATCGCCCGGGCCGAGGACCTGCTCGCCGACCGCAAGCTGCCGCAGCGCGATCGCAGCTCCCTGCAGAGCCTGCTGCGACGCTTCCAGGAGCAGCGAAAGAAACTGATCCAGTGCAACCTGCGCCTGGTGATCGCCATCGCCAAGCGCTTCCGCAACCCCTCGGTGCCCTTTATCGATCTGATCCAGGAGGGCAACGTGGGGTTGATGAAGGCGATCGAGCGCTTCAAGCCACAGATGGGTTACCGGTTTTCCACCTACGCCTACTGGTGGATACAGCAGGAGATCCAACTGGCCCTGCGCCGCAGCGACGATCTGGTGCGCCAGCCCGCCAATGTGCAGGATGACCTGCGGGCCATCTACCGCGCCATCGGCCAGGTGCGCGCTGAGGGCCTGCCCGCCTCGGACGAAAACCTGGCGAAGTACACCGGTCTCGACCGGGAACGGGTGCAGAGCCTGCTCAAGCTGCCCGGCCCCACAGGTTCTCTCGACGAACCGGTGACCGACGACCAGAACAGCACCCGCCTGGACTACGCGCCGGCGGACGAGCTCTTCAATACCGATGAATTGGTCACCAACCAGGAACTGGCCCAGCGCCTGCGGGAAGCCGTCGCGCGGCTGCCGGCGCGCCAGCGCACCGTACTCAACCTGCGCTACGGGCTCGTCTCAGACCGGGACTGTTCTTTCCGGGTTATCGGCGAGCAACTGGGTCTCAGCCAGGAGCGTGCGCGCCAGTTGCACTCGGATGCGCTACGGCAACTGAAGCGGCAGTGGCGGTGAGGGTGGTCAGCGGGAGAAATAAGTCTTGCCAATGGCGGATATCCCGCTAGGCTTACCGGTTTCGATTTAAATAGTGATAAGTCATGTATCGATTGCCGGCCGCCGCGCTGTTGTATGTCTTTTTAATCTCCTCTCCCGCCCATGCAGAACAGGAATTGATCGTCAGTGCCGGCAAGGGCCTGAACGATGCACTGATCCAGCGGGATTCCATCGCCAGCGCGGAAATGCTAGGGATTAACTATTCCTCCCGCTTCGCGGAATATGTAATCGGCGATAACAATTGGCAATGGTGGCTCCAGGGCAGCTACTCGCACCTGTGGGAGGAGCACCGCGGAGAAACCCAGCACCAGAATATCCTGGAGCTGAAACCGGTACTGCGCTGGTACCCGAAAGCGGAACCCCGGGGCTTTTTTGCCGAGGCCGGTGTGGGGGCCGCCTACCTGTCCAATCAAAGCTTCGGCGCAGTCGACCTCACCACCAAATGGAATTTCGCCCTGCACTTCGCCGGCGGCTACCGGCTGCGCGGCGGGGATGTACTGTCGCTGCGCTACAGCCATTTTTCCAACGGCTACACCAATAGACCCAATCCGGGTTTCGACTTCGCCTCGCTTAACTGGCATTTCAACTATTGATACTGACACCCGCCTCTCCCTGTAGAAGCGGCCGTTGGCCGCGATCGGCCTGTGGATTAAACCATCACTATTCGCGGCCAACGGCCGCTCCTGCAAGGCACAATCCATTCCGGCCCCGACCCCCGTCTCCACACAGTCATATTTCAATCAAACTCCTGTAACAAGGTCCGCGCAAAATACCTCGCATAACCGAGCGGGGTGACCATGAACTTGACAATATGGGCGTTGCGCGACGGCAATCGCGGCCATGAGAAGGAGGTGGACGGCCTGCTGCAAGGCCTCGCCAACCTGCAATCCATTTGCAGCTACGGGATTGACTGCCGCTACTCCACGGCACCGGCAGTGACTGGCTGCCCCGGTCCATCGCCGCCGCACGATAGATCTGGGTCAGCCCGGACAGCGCCTCCATGCTGTTTGAGGCCCTCAACAGCCATGCGGCCGTCGACGTGTTGGACCTGTGCCCGCGCGGGCGTTGCAACAAACTGCTGCGCGGTATCCACCAACTGAGCGAGTGCGGCGAAATCACCCCCTACCCCCAGTGGCAATTGCGCGGCTTCCCCAGCCAGAGTCGCGCGCCACTCAACGAGCACCTGCGCTGTGCCCGGCTGTTGCTGGAGCGCATGGCCCGGCAAACCAGCACCGGGTTGGCAACCATATGATCCAGGGTATTTGTCATCTTATCGCCAGCCGTGAACACGGCGGAATGGAAAAACACGTAGCGGATCTGTCCCGCTGGCAGGCGCACAACACCGGCGCCCGGGTATCGGTGATCGCCCATCCGCGTTACCGGGCCACCCTGGACGAGGCGGTGGATTTCATTCCGCTGAACACCGACCGCAGCCGTCACCACCCCACGCTGGTCTGGCGCCTGGCCAACCAGATCCGCGCCGGCGAATACCAGATCGCCCACGGCCACGGCAGCAAGTCCGCGCAGTTGCTCGCGGCGGTACAGAAATACACCGACGCACGTCAGGTAATCACCCGGCACAACGTCCGCCACCCCCGGGACAAGCTGGCCAGCGCCTTCAGCGCCCGCATTGCGGTCAGCCATACCGCGGTCGCCAATTCGCGCCTGTCCTGGAACATTATCCCCAACGGCGTCGACACCGCCGCCCGGGCCACGGCGCCGGTGGAGGTTCCCGGAACCGCGAGTTCCACACTGCTAGTGGCCGCGCGTCTGGTCAAACTCAAGGGAATAGATCTGTTGCTGCAAGCCATGCCGGAGCTTCCGGACACCCAGTTGATCGTACTGGGGGAAGGTCCGGAGAAGGAAAATCTGCAAAAACTCAGCGACAGCCTGCAACTGGGCAGCCGGGTGAATTTTATCGGTTACTCCGACCGGGTCAGCGACTTTATGCGCGCAGCGGATCTGCTGGTAATGACCTCCCGCAACGAGGGCGCTCCCTATACCCTGATCGAGGCATTGCTGAGCCACTGCCCTGTGGTGGCCAGCCGCGTCGGCAACGCCGGGGAATACATTCCCAACCAGTATCTCCTGGACGACCACGAGCCGGCCCACCTGGCGCAAAAGCTGCGCACGGCACTGCAGGACAAGCAGCGCCTGCGGCGGGACTTTGCCCCAATCTTCGCCCGCGCCGGCAGGGAGCTGACCCTGGACAATATGGCCAGGGCCACCTGGCAGGTGTACGCGCAACTGGTTTCCCGGTGCGCATCGTCATTCTGAATGACGGCGTCCCCGGCCATGTCAACCAGGCCCGGGGGCTGGCGGACTGGTTATGGGATTTATGGAGAGGGGGGCCATTGGCGAGCTGAACGCCGCTTATCGAAGCGGGAGGAACGGCGGAGTACAGGAAGAAATAATCAGCGCGGCGTCGGCGGTTAATCAGTCAATTGTGGGAATTGATCAACCCGCAGGCGGTAGAGTAGAAACGGTGCGCGCGGCACACCGTGCGAAGCCTGCGCGGAACTCTCCAGGGCCGGGTGGGTACCGCTCTGCGCCTGGAAGTATGAGAGTTCCAAACAGGCTCTCAGCCGGCACAGAGCTCTTGGTAGACCTCCAGCGTCTGCGACGTCATCTCTTCGAGACTGAAACCGGTAAAATCGATCGACTGCGGACGGTCGAGGATCTGCAGGCTCGTCTGCACCAGCGCATCCAGATCACCCCGCTCCACCAGCCCTTGGGGAAAACAGCTGTGCAGCACCTCCGACGGACCGCCGTCGTTGTAGGACACCACCGGGCAGTTCATCGCCAATGCCTCGGCAACCGTGCGCCCAAAGGGTTCCGGATGTTCGGACAGGTTGTAGGTGATCTGTGAGCTGGCATAGAGTTCGCGCATATCGCGGCGCTGGCCCAGGAACAACACCTTGTCGCTGAGCCCGAGTTCCAGGGCCAGTTGCTCCAGTTCCCGCGCGTACTTCTCTTTGCCCGTGTCCGCGGCACCCACCACCAGGCCGAACACGTCATCCCGCTGGCGGGAGACCGCGGCGAGCATCTGCAGGAAGGTGCGCTGGCCCTTCCAGGGAGTCAGGCGGGCGGGCATCAGCAGCCAGTTCTTACCCTCCAGTTGCGGGTAGTCATTGAGCAGGCGCAGCTGCCACTGGCCGGAGATGGGCGCACGGCGATCGAACTCCCGGGTATTCACCCCGCGGTGAATTACCCGCGGAGGAGTGCGCAGCTTCTTGCCGTAATGTTGCTGCAAATAATCCGCCACGCACTGGGATACGGCAATCACCCGCTCGCCGGAGGCCATGATCGCACTGTAGAAGTTCGCCGAGTAGAGACCGTGGGCAGTAGTCACCAGCCGCGGACGCCGCTCTTCCGGCATGCCCCGCCAGGCGAGCCAGGCAATCCACGCCGGCATACGCGAGCGCGCGTGCAATACATCCGGTTGCAGCTCCTCCAACAGACGCCGCAGGCGACCTACCAGGCGCAGAGACCAGAGCGACTTTTTGTGTACCGGCATGTCGATATGCCGACTGCCCCGCAGGGTCAGGCGCGGCACCAGTTCGCCGCCGTTGGAGATCACGATGGATTCATGCCCCAGCCGAACCAGTTCGTGGGCAAAATCCAGCGTGCCCCGCTCGACCCCGCCCCCGTTCAATTCGGGCAATATTTGTACGATTTTCATAGAGCTGCTTGTGCACTGCGGTGGCCCTTCAAGCGTCGTATTGTGATGGATTGGCGGTCGTTTGCCGAGCCGCAATACGCATTTTTGAAAACCGTTCCACCCCGCGGGATACGGCAAGAACTTCTCCACCGGCCCCCTGCGCAACTGCCCCGGCCGGGCGCCGTGCTAAGATGCCAATCAACAACGACAAAGGGAGACGCCAAATGACAAATTCGCGACAGTTCCGCTGCTTGCCACAGCTGTTTCTCAGCTTTTTCCTGCTGTTCGCCGCCGGCCTGGCCAGCGCGGCAAACGACCGGGGTGTTTTCTGGCAGGCGGAGAAGGACGGCCGCCGGGTTTACCTGCTGGGCTCGGTGCACCTGGCCACCACAGACTTTTACCCCCTGCGCGAGCAGATCGAACAGGCCTACGCGGACAGTGCGGCGCTGGTGGTGGAGGCGGATGTACTGGCCGCGGAGAGCGACGCCGCGCTGCAACAGCAGATTATGCAGGAGTCCCTCTACCCCGCAGGCCGGAGCCTCCGCGATGACTTGTCCCCCGATGTCTACCGCAAACTCCAGGATTGGCTGCGCAGCCGCCAGCTGCCGGAGCCCTTGTTTATCCGCCAGCGCCCCGCCATCGCCATGATTACCCTGAGTATGGTGGAAATGCAGTCCCAGGGGCTGGACCCCAGCCTGGGAATCGACCGCCACTTTCTCAAGCAGGCCAAACGGGACGAAAAAACCATCGTGGAACTGGAAGGCGTCCTGCAGCAGCTGCAATTGCTCAACAGCCTGGAGGACCCGGACCTGTTGCTGCGGCAGACCCTGGAACAGCTGGAAAAGATAGAAACCTTTGTGCCCAGAATGACCGGCGCCTGGAAAAAGGGCGATGCGGAACAGCTCTACCAGTTGGTGATCGGCGAGGGACTCGCCGAAAACCCGGAATTCCAGCCACTCTACGACGCGCTGTTTTTCCAACGCAATCGCGCCATGGCCGATAAAATCATCCGTACCAGTGAAAACCACGACTCCCTGTTTGTGATTGTCGGGGCCGGCCACCTGGTGGGAAAAGAAAGCGTGGTCGAGTTGTTGCAGAAAAAGGGTTTCAAATTGCAGCGGCTTTGACAGCTGCTACACTCGAAAGGCGCCAATAATATCCGGATATACTAACGGGGCGGAAGCAAAGAATACCCCTCTCCCGGGACACGGGCTGGGCGCCCCCCTTAAATACGTCCCTGTACGCTCGTAATCGGCATCCCTGCCTCATACGGTCCCGGGGGAGAGTGGGTATTCTTCCCTTCCGCCTTACTAGTAACTGCACAAGGCACACAGGGAGGTGTCGATGAACAAGCTGACTAAAATCAGTGCCTTGGCTGGTGTAATTTTGTGCAATCCGGCAGTTGCCGACAAGGCGGAAACCAAGGGCGGCCTCAAAATTACCTCCGACGACGGCAATTTCACCGCCGAGCTCGGCGGGCGGATTCACTTCGACACCTACCTCTTCGATCCGGATATCGAGGACCCGGTCAGCACCACGGAAGTTCGCCGCGCACGCCTGGTCATGAAGGGCAAGCTGTGGGAATGGGAGTACAAGCTGGATCGGGATTTCGCCTCCGACGGTACCGGCGGTTTAAGAGACGTCTATATCGCCACCAAGGTACTCGGCGGCAAGCTCACGATCGGCAACTTCAAACCCTACCGTTCGATGGACGAGCTGACCAGCTCCAACGAAATCACCATGATGGAGCGCTCTTTTGTCACTGCCAGCGGCATCTACACCGGCCGTTCCCGCCAGCAGGGCGTTGGCTGGCATAAATACTGGGACTGCTACACCTTCGGCGTTGCCGGATTCAATCTGCGCGACCCCGGTGACCCCCGCAACGAGGGTCTGGGAGCAGCCAGCCGCTTTACCTGGACGCCCGTCAACGACGACCTGGATACCCTGCACTTCGGCATCTCCCTCAGCCACGAGAATGCCAACCGGGATACCGAGCCCCTGGAAGCCGATGTGAGCTACGCCGGCCGGCGCGGCCCGCAACAACTGATAGCCCTCACCCCCGGCGGCGATATTTTCTTTTTTGGAGACTTCGGCGACGACGAATTCTTTATCGATGACGGCGGCGGCACGGTAAATGCCGCCGGCCTGGAACTGGCGGGAACCCATGGCCCCCTCTACGGGCAGGCCGAGTACGTCTATGCCGACTTCGACGGAAACTATTACCTGTCAGAACTTATCTTCGAGGACTTTTTTGGTGCCCCCGCCCCCTTTGCCTGCGATCCGGTGACCGGCTGCTTTATCGACGACCAGCGCGTGGATGCCTGGTACGTTATGGGCAGTTGGATAATCACCGGGGAACACAAGCCCTACAATGCCGGCAAAGCCGTTTTCAAATCCCCCAAACCGGAGGGGAAATACGGTGCCTGGGAACTCACCGCCCGCTACGACACCATCAGAAACAGGGACATTCACGACCTGAAGGCGAGCAGCTTGATTTTCGGCCTCAACTACTACGTCAATCCCCGGGTGCGCTTTATGATGAACGTCGTCCTTGGAGATGACGATTTTACCGGGGACAAGACCAAGCAGCTGGCGATACGGGCGCAGATGTACTGGTAACACGCTTCAACAGGGAATCGAAAACCGACAGCCTGCCCAGAGTTTCCCACAAACTTATCGGGCGTTGCCGAAAAATAACGCAACACAACCGGTTATTCAAACTAGAGGCCGGTAATGGAAAAATGGTGGCTGGCGATATTGAATCCTTCTCTCAGATAGAATCTGTGGGCTGGAAATCGCTGAACCCCGGAATCGAGATGCAACTGGCTACAATCAATTTCCTTTGCATACTCCTTGAGCCAGCTGATCAAGAATGTGCCAGCTCCGGAAGATCGATGCTCCTCATCAGTGACAAGGTCATCGACGTAGATATGCTTACCCCACGCCAGCTTTTGGCCGACAACAAACCCCGCCACGCATAGAACCTTGCCAACAGACGTGACATAGGCCAGTTGATAGCCGGATTTCTGCTGTAATTGAATCTGAGCCTTGAGGCTGTCCAAATTGTACTGAGGCCGGAGCTGCAAAAGAACCTCACCAACCCTATCCAATTCTCCTTCTGATGTTACCAGTTGAACATTCATAATCTCGTTTTCAGTTACGTTGTTACCTGTGATTCCTCACCCCAGAGGTGAAATGGCCCCGCCGCGAACGACGGGGCGCCGGCACATCCGCCGGGCATCCTCCACTATACCGGAGCCTCCAGTAAACGCGGCACAGCCTCGTCCTGGTACAGGGAAAGGGTATAGCCGTCGGGATCGAGGAATTCAGAGGACCATCCACCGGGGGCATGGCTCACGGGCGTAACAATGGTGGCCCCTGCCTCCGACAGGCCCGCCACCACGTCGTCGATACCGCCTTCAGCTAGATCGAAGACGATCATCGGCGAGTTGCCCGCGCGTACTTCTCCGAGAAAAAACAGCAGATCGGTATTGCCCGGAATGCAGGCCAGCAGCCAGGGGTTACCCTCGCCGTCGTCCGGCATCCTCAGAACATCCAGACCAATGGTATCGCGATAAAAAGCCTCGGTGCGGTCGATATCGGAAACGTAGTAGAGGATATTTCCGACGCGGGGGTTCTTGATCATACGGGGATCTCCTTGTGGTTACAGTGGTTACCACGATAAGTTGCCGCGCGGGGGGCTTTTGTGAGGTCGCTTTCGGAAATCAGGAACAGGTGCCCATCCGGGTCGTGGGCGCCCAGCCGGCCGCCGTGCCGCTCCAGGGAGTGCCGCAAGGCGCGGCGGAGACTGCCGTAGGCCAGTGGTCGCCACAGACCGGAAAAGTCAGAGGGGCGGGCGCCGCCGGCCCGGACCAGTTTACGCCGCAAAGCGGCGATGCGCTGCCGCAGGGTTGCATCGGACAACCCCAACAGATAGGAGATTTCACCACGGGTGTGGCCGGAGAGCACCAGTCTGGCTACGATCCTGAGCGCGGGCGAAAACCGGCTCCAGTCGATGCGGTCCGGCATGGACAGCGCTACTGCCCGCCCGGTCCGCTCCGCATAAGCGCTCTCCCGCGCGCGGCGCCGGGCCGCGCCGCGTGCGACTTCCGTCGCGCGATTGCGCAGCACCCCTACCAACCAGGCCATATTCGCCGGCTGCGCCATATCCGTGCGCCCGGCGGCAACCGCCTCCGCCAGTGCATCCTGCAGCAGGTCCTCCGCTTCTTCCCGGCGTCGGCTATAGCGCCTGGCGACGCCGCGCAGCCTCACCAGCGCCAAAGCCATATCACTGCTTACCCTATCCACCGGATTCTCCCCTGCTCCCTGCCTTCAGATGCGTCGCGGTGTCGCGCCCCGTGCCGATCAACCCACCTGCTGCGCATGGGAGGGGTCGAAAACCTCCACCGCCGGCACCGCTACGCCGGCCTTGGGATCGCGGAAACGGACCAGCGCCACGTCGCGAAGTTTGCGGGCCTTCAATACACTGGCTTCCTTGACCAGGCCGTAGCCACGAATGCCGTCCGGGTAGCTGAGCAGTTCGATGGCCGAGGCATGGTTTCCGGCGTTCAGCTTGCCGAGCACCTCGTCTACCAGTTGCTCGTACTCGCGGATCAGCGCACGCTCCATTTTGCGCTCGGCGGTGTAGCCGAAGATATCCAGCGCGGTGCCGCGCAGGATTTTCAGCCTGGCCAGCAGAGCGAAGGCCCTGTACATCCAGCCGCCGAATTTCAGCTTGCGCGGCCGGCCCAGGGCTTTGTCGAAGGGAGCCAGCAGCGGCGGGGCCATATTGAATTCCAGTTCGAAGTCGCCGGCCCCCAAATCACCAACAAAGTTTTCCTCCAGCGCCCTGGCGAAGCGGCCGTCGGTGTAGAGCCGGGCCACTTCGTACTCGTCCTTGTAGGCCAGCAGCTTGGCGTAGTAGCGGGCCACCACTTCCGCCAGAGCTTCGCTGCCGGGCACCTTGAGACTCTCCGCATCCTTGACCCTGTCCACCAGTGCCTTGTATCGCTGTGCCAGCTGCGCGTTCTGGTAGCCGGTAAGGAGTTCGACGCGGTGGGCCACGATTTCCTCCAGGGTGCGCGGCAGCTGCGCTTCCTCGTCCTGCACCAGCAGCGCATCCAGGGCTTCGCGGTTGGCGGCGGCCAGGCGGCCGGCGGCGAAGCCCTGCAGGTTGGCTTCCACGGCCACGCCGTTCAATTCAATGGCCTGTTGCAGGGATTCCAGGCCCAGCGGCAACAGGCCCTTCTGCCAGGCGAAGCCGAGCATAAAAATATTGGCCGCCAGCGTATCGCCCAGCGCGGCGCTGGTGAGCTTGTGCCCCTCCACCGCGTCCAGTTGCAGGACCGCCTGGCCCAGGGTGTCCAGCACCGCCTGGGGCGAATGGCTGTCCTCGCGGCCCAGTACCGAGGCGGCGGTTGGGCTCAGGTGTGTGTTGACCACCGCCCGGCTGTGGCTCTCGTCCAGCTTAGCCAGACAGGCGGCCAGGTTGCCGGCGGCGATCAGGTCGCAGGCCACCAGGCCGTCGGCGCGGCCGTCGGAAATACGCACCGCCTGGAGAGCTTCCGGCCGCGTGGCGAAGCGCACGTGGGAATAGACCGCCCCGCCTTTTTGCGCGAGGCCGGTCTGGTCCAGGGTGCTGCAGGCCTTGCCTTCGATATGCGCGGCCATCGCCAGCAGCGCACCGATGGTAACCACGCCGGTGCCACCGACGCCGGTAACCAGCAGATTGTAAGGTTCCGCCAACTGCGGAAGTTGCGGATCGGGCAGCCCGGCCGCCTCGGTGCGCAGCACGTCGCCCACACCGGCGCGTTTGTTCAGCCTGCCGCCCTTGATGGTGACGAAAGACGGGCAGAAGCCGTTGACACAGGACATATCCTGGTTACAGCCGGTCTGGTTGACGCGGCGTTTGTCACCCAGTGCGGTCTGGACTTTTTCCACCGCGATGCAACTGGACTGCTGCACGCAGTCGCCACAGCCCTCGCACACCAGTTCGTTGATAAACGGTCGCCCATCCGCCTTCGGCAGCAGGCCACGCTTGCGTTTGCGGCGCAGTTCGGTGGCGCAGGTCTGGTCGTAGATGATGACGGTGCAGCCCTCGGTCTCGCGCAGCTCCCTCATCACCACCGGCAGCTGGTCGCGGTGGCGGATTTCCACCTGGGCCGGGAATTTCAGCGCGCCCTTGTACTTGTCCGGGTTGTCCATCACCAGCACCACTTTGCGCACACCCTCCGCCAGCACCTGGCGGCAGATCATGTCGGGTCGCAGTTCACCGTCGTGGGGCTGGCCGCCGGTCATGGCCACGGCGTCGTTGAACAGAATCTTGTAGGTGATGTTCACCTGCGCCGCCACGGACGCGCGGATGGCGAGGAGGCCGGAGTGGAAGTAGGTGCCGTCTCCCAGGTTGACGAACACGTGTTTTTCGCTGGTGAACGGCGCCTGGCCCACCCAGTTCACACCCTCGGCGCCCATCTGGGTGAAAGTGTAGGTCTCCCGGTCCAGCCATTGCGCCATGTAGTGACAGCCGATACCGGCCAGGGCGCGGCTGCCCTCCGGTACCTTGGTGGAGCGGTTGTGCGGGCAGCCGGCGCAGAACATGGGCAGGCGCGACACGCTGGAACCGGCCTGCTGCGAGATGCGCTCGGCCAGTGCATCGAGGCGCGTCAGCCGGTGCCTGGCGCGCTCGCCCAGTTGCGCGCCGGTATGAGCCCCGCCGGACAGCAGCTTGCCCAGCACCTGCGCCACCACCGCCGGCGACAGCTCGCCGTACATGGGCAGCAGCGGGCGGTCGTACTCGTCCACCTTGCCGATAATGCGCGGGAAATGCGGGTCCTGCAGGTGGACGTTGTACAGCTCCTCTTTCAACTGCACTTCCATCAGGCTGCGCTTTTCCTCGAGCACCAGCAGGTAGTCCAGGTCGCGGGCGAACTCCTGGATGCCGGGCACGTCCAGCGGGTAGGTCATGCCCACCTTGAGGATACGGATTCCCAGCTCCCGCGCCTGCCGCTCGTCGATTCCCATATCCTCCAGGGCCTGCATCAGGTCCAGGTGCGCCTTGCCGGTGCTGACGATACCCAGGGTGGCGTCGGGGTTTTCCAGCACCACCCGGTTCAGCTTGTTGGCCCGGGCAAAAGCGAGGGCGGCCGGACGCTTGTAGCGCCAAAGGCGCTCTTCCTGCTCCAGCGGATTGTCCTGCTTGCGGATGTTCAGGCCGCCCTGGGGACGCTCGATCTCCGGATAGGTGAATTGCACCCGCTCGGGGTCCACGTCCACGGTGGCAGAGCTGTCCATGTTTTCCGCAAGAGTGATCATCGCCACCCAGCAGCCACTGAAGCGGGACAGCTCCAGGCCGTAGTGGCCGTAATCCAGTACTTCCTGCACCGTGGCCGGGTTGAGCACCGGGATATGCATGTCCACGAAGGCGAATTCGGACTGGCCGGGATAGGAGGAGGACTTACAGCCGTGGTCGTCACCGGCAATGATCAGCGCCCCGCCCTGGGGGGAGGAACCGGCGGCGTTGGCGTGGCGGAAAGCGTCACCGGAGCGGTCCACTCCCGGGGTCTTGCCGTACCAGATACCACAGACACCATCCACCTCGGCGCCGTCGAACAGGCCCACCTGCTGCGAACCCCACACGGCAGTCGCCGCCAGTTCCTCGTTGACACCGGGAACAAAGCGAATATTGTGCTGTAGAAGGAGTTTCTGTGCCCGGCTCAGCTGCTGGTCGTACCCTCCGAGGGGAGAACCGCGGTAGCCGGAAATGAAAGTGGCGGTATTGAGACCCCGGACCCGATCCATGCGCATCTGGTCGATGGGCAGACGCACCAGGGCCTGAATTCCGGATAGCAGTACCCGCCCCTTGAGGGTGGTGTACCGGTCATCCAGGGAAATCTGCCTGACCTGGGTGCCCGCCTCACGCCGGGGGCTCTCAACATACTCACTCATACCGCCTCTTCCGGTTATCTGCCTAGCTCGAAACTGATTTCGGACTACCAGTCATTATTTTATTCCGGCCTCTTGCCCTCCCGCTCTGGGCGACCGCAAGAAACACGGCCTTACCTGCGACAGGCTGGTCGGGTCATACTAGTGCGTTAAGCGCAACAGAACATTGCTTTATTTACGCATTTGTGCCTAAAATTATGATAGAAATCTCGACCAAATAACTATATATAGGATGGGGGTTTATATGAAGCGTTCGACAGACCTGGATGATTTCGATCGCAAAATTCTGCGGGCGCTGCAGGAGAATGCCGATTATTCCATGGCGGAACTGGGAGACAAAGTGGGCCTCTCCCACACTCCCTGTTGGCGCCGGATCAAACGCCTCGAGGCTGAGGGCATCATTCGAGGCCGAGTCACCCTGCTGGACCCCCGTAAACTCGACCTAGGGGTCACAGTATACTGCTATGTGACCATCCACAACCACGACGAGGAATCCCTCAACAGTTTCGAATCCGCCGTGCAGGATGTCCAGGAGGTGGTGGAATGCTACTCCACCAGCGGAGACAAAGACTATGTATTGCGCGTAGTGGTGGACAGCGTGGAACACTACGAGCAGTTACTCAAACGTTCGCTGGTACACCTGCCCAACGTGGCCTCCGTGAATTCCACTTTTGCGCTCAAGCAGGTGAAGTACACTACCCAGTTGCCGCTTTGATTTCGGGGCGTGGGGCTCGGGACTCGGGACCCGGGACCCGGGACAAGAATACCGGCACTTGATGCGAAGGCCCTGATACCGGGAGCCGTTCGAGAAAAGCGCCTGCGGCTGATAAACAGACCGATGAGGCTGTTGAACGAACGGCTACCGGTAGCAGGGCCGCCCGGGACCTCCCCTTCGGACCAGGGACTCGGGAAAGAATACCGGAGCCTGAAGCGAAGGCCCTGATACCGGGAGCCGTTCGAGAGACGTTTGCCGATGAGGCTGTTGAACGAACGGCTACCGGTAGCAGGGCCGCCCGGAACCTCCCCGCCTATCAACTCAGCGTTTCCAGCTCTTCCAACACCCGTCCCAGCACCTGCTGCAGATCCCTGCCGTCGCAGTCCACAGTGATATCCGCGTATTTCCGATACAGCGCCTCGCGCTCGGCAAACAACTCCTCGAAACTCTGCCCGGGCGCCTTGGCAATGCCCCGGCTCTCGTAGTTGTGGATACGGCGGCGCAATTCAGCCGCAGAGCAATGAAGAAAAACAACCGGGCCCAGGAGGCGCAGGTTGGCCATACCCTCCGCGCTGTACACCACGCTGCCGCCGGTGGCGATCACGTGGTTGGGCAGCTCGGCACTGGAAATCACCTCCCCCTCGATACGGCGCAGGTTCAGATAATCGCTCCCGTCTATGATTTCCTGCAGGGTCTTACCCTCCCGGGACTGGATCAGCAGATCGGTATCGACAAAATCCATCGCCAGCTCTTTGGCCAGCAACACCCCCAAAGTACTTTTGCCGGCGCCCGGCATACCGATCAGAACAACGCTTTGGTATTTTTTCATTTAAATCCGCTATCAACCACTTTTTGTGTAGGGTGGATAAGCGAAGCGCATCCACCACAGCCAATCGCCGGAGTTGGTGGATGCGCTTCGCTTATCCACCCTACTTTCAAAATTATCAGTCCCCCCGTCGCGGAAACAGCAGCGAACGCAGCCAGCCCCACAGAGAGTTGCCCTCCAGTAGCATTTTATCCAGTTCGTCCAGGTTGTGCGCCTGGCGAAAGGCATCGGCGAACAGAGCCTCACGGGTGATCATACGACGCCCGGGCTCGATCCGCTTGATCTCCCTGGCGGGGTTGCCGGCCACCACAGTGTTGGCCGGCACATCCCGGGTCACCACACTGCCGGCTCCGACGACAGAGTTGTCACCAATGCTGACTCCCTTGCACACAATCGCGCTGTCCCCCACCCAGACATTGTCGCCGAGACACACCGGGGCGGTACAGCGAAACGGGCGAGTACGATTGTACAGGCCGTGCCAGTCGGAGTCGGAGATATACACATTGGCGGCGATCATGCAGGCGTTGCCGATAGTAATCGACTCCGCCGCGGAGATACGCACTCCCGGAGAGATCAGCACAAAGTCGCCGATGGTGATCCATGCCTCGCCGCCCCGGTGGCCGAGCGTGGTGAGACGGATGCAGTTGTCCGGCGTGGAGATCAGGTGCGGATAATTCCCCAAGCGGATATTACCACCGAATACCTGCACCGAGGCCGGGTGCATGACTTCCGGCTCCCGGCCGACGGCATCGAATTGCGGCAGCAGAAAGTGGCGGGTGCGCCAGCGGCGAAAACGCAGCTGGCATTTTTTCAGCCAGTGGGGTCGGTGATCTTTGCGCATCGGCTTCGCATTGCTTTTCCGCCGGCGGCGGTTTACTGTTCGGGCACTTGAAAAAGCGCCAGTGGTATTTTCATGTCCCTCGAGCTACCCATCGATATTCACACCGTCAAAGGCTTTCTGGCCGCCAGCGAGGGCGAAGTGCTACACCACCTGGCCGTGGAAGCCTGCGGCCTGGGTGCCTGCCTGGAGGTGGGCAGCTACTGCGGAAAATCCACGGTATACCTGGCCTCCGCCTGCAAACTGGTGGACGGTGTGCTCTACGCGGTGGACCATCACCGCGGCTCCGAGGAACACCAGCCGGGCGAGGAGTACCACGACCCGGAACTCTTCGACGAAGACAGCCGGTTAATGGACAGCTTCCGAAGCTTTCGCGCCAATATCCGCGCGGCGCAACTGGAGGACTGGGTGGTTCCGGTAGTCGCTCCATCTTCGGTGGCCGCGAAGCGATGGAACACGCCCCTCGGCCTGGTATTTATCGACGGCGGCCATTCGCGGGAGGCGGCGACGACCGACTACCGCTGCTGGGCGCGCCATATCGTGCCGGGCGGCTACCTGGCGATTCACGATATCTTTCCGGACCCCGCCGACGGCGGCCAGGCGCCCTACGAGATCTACAATCTAGCGCTGGCTTCCGCCCAATTCGAGCTGGTGGAGACCGTCGACACCCTCGGTATCCTGCGCCGGATCTGACAACAGCTTCACGGAAGTGAACAACCCGCTGGCGGGGGTCAGGCCGGCGAGCGCATCCGCCGCCAGCAGCATAGCCCCCACCGTCCAGGTGGTTTTCTCCTCCGGCCAGATGGCGCTGTCCCGGTACACGTAGCCGGTCCAGTAGCCGCCATCTCCGTCCCTCCAGCGGTGCAGGCCGCGGTAGAGTTTCGCCGCGCGGCCGGCTTCGCCCGCCGCCAGCAGTGCCATGGTCAATTCGCAGGACTCCGCCACGGTAACCCAGGGCTCGTCGTTGACGCAGCGGCAGCCCAATCCCGCCACCACAAATTCATCCCATTTGTGCTGCAAACGCGTCCGCGCCGCGGCTGCGGAAAACACGCCGGCGAGCACCGGGTAAAACCAGTCCATGGAGAAGCGCGCCTTGCTTTCCCAGGTGCGGTCGAAACGCTGCGGCTTTTTCCTCAACGCCTCCCCGAGCTTTTCCCTGCCCCGCTCCCAGTGCGGCCGGCCGCAGCCGAGGCTGCGGGCGATATTGATACCGCACTCCAGGCTCTTGTAGATGGAGGAACAGCCGGTAATCAACGCATCCTCTTTGGGCTGCCCACCGGCATCCACCGCCCAGTGGATATCGCCGTGTTCCGTCTGCAGGCCCAGCACAAATTCCAGCGCCCGCTCCACGGTGGGCCAGTAGACGCGCAGAAAATTTTTGTCGCCGGTAATCAGGTAGTGATGCCAGACGCCGGTGGCGACATAGGCGACGAAATTGCTTTCGCGCCGCTCGCGATTGTGTATCCCGCCATCCTTATAGGCCACCCACCAGCTGCCGTCCGCCAACTGCCTCTCCGCCAGCCAGGCATAGGCCTTTTCCGCCGCGGCGTACTCGCCGGCCACACTCAGCCCCATGGCCGCCTCCACGTGGTCCCAGGGGTCGGCGTGGCCGCCGCGGAACCAGGGGATGCAGCCGTCCGCCTGCTGCTGCGAGAGGATATAGTCGGCACTGCGGCGTAAAAAATCCGCCGGAAAGAGTTGCGCGACAGGCTTGGCGGGCGTGGCGAACTCAGTCATGCGGCGGACTCCACGGCCAATACCGGAGTTTTCTGTTCCGGCAATGTCCCGACTGGCGGCTGGGGCGATTTGACAAAATACAGGACGATACTTTTTCCCAGCAGCGGATCGAGCAGTTTCTCCAGCAGCCGCGTAAGCCGGGGTTTCTGCATCAGGTCCCACACCAGCAGGCGGTGATAGACGGCCAGCAGCCGGGATTCGGGCCGGCGCCACAGGAGGCACTTGAGCCACCAGTAGGGGGCGTGCAGCGCGTGGGCCTTGTGGCGGGCAAAACAGAGATGCCCCAGCTTCTCGATGCTGCGGCGCAGCTCCCGCTCGCGAAAGATACGGATATGCCCACCCTCCACCTGGTGATATTCATCGCTCAAACGCCAGCAGACCCACTCGGGAAAAAACGCCGGCACACTCGCCGCGAACAGTCCCGCGGGTTTCAACACCCGGTCGATTTCCGCCAGGACCCCGGTGTAGTCCTCGATATGCTCCAGCACTTCGGAGCAGATCACCACATCGAAGCTGTTGTCGGCAAACGGCAGCTGCAGGCCGTTGGCCGCGCAGAGCAATAGGCGCCCGGGTGCCTGGACGCCTTCTGCAAATGGCTGTGCGCGCTCGCGTGCGGTTTGCACGTCGGCAAATTTCAGGTCGACACCCACCACGTCCACCGGTTCGGAAACCAGCAGATGAATCGCGTGGCGCCCCTCGCCACAGCCGAGGTCGAGCACTCTTTGTCCCGGCCGCAGGTTGAGTCTCTTCGGATCGACGGTGATCATCAGGCGGCCTCCGCACCGCGGCCATTATTGCTCCGCACCTTGCTCAGGGGAAATTCCGCGGACGGGTGCCGGCCCGGCACTTCGCGTCCGAGAATTTCCAGGTAGTAGTGCACCAGATGCTCGGCGGCCAGGCGCCAGGAAAAGTGCTGTTCGATGCGCTCCCTGCCCTTCCGACCCAGGGTTTCGCGCAGGGAGGCATCGGCGAGCAGGCGGTCGAGAGCTTTCGCCAACGCCCCGCTGTCACCAGCGGGCACCACCATGCCCGCATCGCCCACCACTTCCGGCAGCGCGCCGCCGTCGCTGGAAATCACCGGCGTCCCGCAGGCCATGGCTTCCCCGGCCGGCAGCCCAAAACCTTCATAGAGCGAAGGGCACACCACCACCGAGGCGCTCGCGTAATAGTCCACCATCTGCTGGCTGGAAATACCGGAAACAAACCGCACGACCGTTTGCAGCTGCAATTCGTTCAACAGTTGCTCCGTGGCGCCGCCCTCCTGCAGCCTCCCCACCACCAGCAGTTCCAGCTCGGGGTACTTTTTCCGCAGTGCCGCCAGCGCGTGCAGCAGAAAGCGCAGCCCCTTGAGGGGCTGGTCGGCGGAAGCGGTGGTCATGACGCGCAGAGGCGCGCGCGCGATTTGGGGCTGGGGACGAAAAATATCCGTATCGATACCGTTGTAGATCAACCGGATCTGATCCGGCGCCACCCCGAACTGCTCGACGATATCCCGCTGCGACTGTTCGGAGACCGTCACGATATGCCGCAGGCGGCGGGAAACCCGGATCTGCATGCGCAGGAAGTTATGCCAGCGGCGCACCAGCAGGCGGTAGCGCCAGTCCGGCGCCGCATCCAGGGCCAGTTGGCGGTCGCGGGTAATCGGGTGGTGAATGGTGGCCACCACCGGCAGGCCGTGCCGCTCGATCTGCAACAGCCCGTAACACAGGGACTGGTTGTCGTGCACTATGTCGTAGTGGCGGCCGTGTCTGCGCAGATACCTGGCCGCGCGCCGGCCAAAGGTGTAGGGCTCGGCAAAACCGCCGCTGAGCTTGCTCCACCACTCGAAAAAATCCGTCCAGGAGAGCAGATGGCGGAGGCGCAGGGCGCGGGTGGGATTCTTCTCTTCGAACAGGTTGAGGCCCGGCATTTTGATCAGCCGCACCCGCGGGTCCAGTTCCGGATAGGGCTGGCCGGAGATCACATCCACTGCGTGGCCGGCATCCACCAACGCTTTGCTGAGGTAATACAGGTAGACGCCCTGCCCGCCACAGTGGGGATGGCTGCGGTAGCCCAGCAGGCAGATTTTGAGCGGCCGTGGCGGCACGGCTCCAGTGGACTGTCTCGACAGTGCACCAGGACCGTCTGCAAAATTCTCCAAGGCGGTCATAACATTCCCGGATTGTTATTCGAAATGACTGCGGCCGTGCCGATGGGCGAAGAATACACGCTCGTTAAAATGACTGCCAGGGAGAAGTTGTTCGCGATGCGGGGGCGGACCCGAATGGCACTAAGTTAAGCGCGATTGGCCCGATGTAGGGTGGATAAGCGAAGCGCATCCACCACTCCAGCAGCCGGCTTCTGGTGGATGCGCTTCGCTTATCCACCCTACAAAAATGCCCGGCCCCCTTAACTTAGCGGCATTCGGGGCGGACCCAGGTCTCTGCGGGCCTGCGACCCGCGACCGCACTCCCGGGAGTCAGAAGCTGGATTTATAGCCCACGCCCAGGTGAGGAAGGAAAATTCCACAGGAAAAATCAAAAAAAATGCCCGCCACAAGGCGGGCCAGGTTTCTCGAACACACTTTCAGGAGGAGAGTCATAAGCGCACTGTGCGCTTAGCATTAGGTATAGCAGAGCTTCGCCGGCGGCCTCGGCGGTTTGTCGCTCCAGGCCTTTTTCCCGCGTGAAAAATGACGTCTTCCGTCACACGCGGTGCAGGTAGCTCTGGTATTCCACATCGGTGACGCGGGCGCCGATTTCCGCCACCTCCTGGCGCTTCAGCAATACGAAGATCTCTACGAACCGGGGGTCCAGATACTGCTGCCACAGTTGGCTGTGCTCGAAGCGCTGGAGCGCGGCTCCCCAGGTATTGATCAGCTTTTCGCTCTCCACCTGATAGGCGTCGCCCTCTACCGGCGCCGGTGCCTGCAGTGTATTTTCCAGGCCGTAACAGGCACCGGCGAGAATCGCGGCCAGCACCAGGTAGGGATTTACGTCGGCGCCGGCAATGCGGTGCTCGATACGCCGCGCGTCCGGGCTGCTGGCGGGCACCCGCAGTGTGGTGGTGCGGTTGTCGTAGCCCCAGCACAGGTTCAGCGGCGCGTGGGAGCTTTCCTGGAACCGGCGGTAGGAATTGGCATGGGGCGCGAACAGGGCCATGGAATCGTTAGCGGTGGCCAGCATGCCGGCAATGGCCTGGCGCAGCAGTTCGGAACCGGCGTCGCTGCCATCGTCGAAAACATTTTTGCCGTTTTCGTCGAGCAGGCTCAGGTGCACGTGCATGCCGTTGCCCGCCTGGTCGCCAAACGGCTTGGCCATGGTGCTCACACGATAGCCGTGGCTGCGCGCCACACCCTTGAGCAGGCGCTTGAACAGCAGTGTCTGGTCGGCGACTTTGACCGGGTCGGCGCTGTGCAGCAGGTTGATCTCGAATTGGCCGGGCGCGCACTCGGAGAGAATCGAGTCCGCGGGAATGCCCTGCGCCCCGCAGGCGGCTCGCACGTCGGCGAAGAAATGTCGCTGTGCGTCCAGTTCGGAGAGGTCGTACACGTCGGTGGAGGGCACCAGTTCGGCGTCGTTGTCGCTCACCGGGCGTGGCCGCGCCAGGTGGTCCACTTCCTCCCGCAGAAGATAAAATTCCAGCTCGGTGGCCGCCACCGCGGTGTAGCCCAGCTCCTTGAGCCGCGCCACTACCCGCTGCAGTTGTGCGCGGGGGTCGGCATAGAGCGGGGAGCCATCCGCCTCGCGCAGCTGCATGTGCAGCTGTGCCGTCTCCTCCCGGTGCCAGGGCGCCAGGGAAATAGGCGATACCGGCATACAGACGCCATCGGCGTCGCCGCTGGCGAAGACCAGTGGACTGTTTTCGATATCCCGCCCCCACACATCCAGGCTGACCGCGCTGCGCGGCATCTGCAGGCCGCCCTTCAACAGCTTGTGGGCCGCGTCCGCCGGCAGCCACTTGCCGCGGGGAATGCCGTTGATATCGAAAATGAAGCCCTCGATCCATTTGAGGTCGGGGTGCTCGCGCAGGAATGTTTCGGATTCCTGCAGTATTTCCGAAGGCGGCGCGAATTTTTTTTCCTTGGACATACATTGCCTTTGGTTTCGGGGCTTGGGTGGTTGGGGCCTGGGTGGTTGTAAACCGGGTCCGTGGCGGCCCTGCTGCCGGTGACCGTCCGCTCAACAGCCTTATCGGCAAACGTTTCACGGACGGCCCCCGGTAGCAGGGCCTTCGCTTCACCCTCGGTATTCTTTCCAGAGTCCAGGGGCCCGGTTGGTTTGGGGCTCCGTAGTAAATCGCCACAGGTATCGGATGTCGCGATCGCGGCCATGGGCGGATGGCCGCCCCGCCGCTCCTACACGGGGCGGAGCTGGAGTCCCGAGTCCCGAGTCCCGAGTCCCGAGTCCCGAGTCCCGAGTCCCGAGAATATTACGCCAACACCTTCGCAGTGTCGTCCAGCGCCCGGTGCGCCTTGTCCACCAGTTCATCCACCTGCTCGGTGGTAAGAATCAGCGGCGGCGCGATGATCATGGTATCGCCGGTGGCGCGCATCACCAGGCCGTTCTTGATACTCATATCGCGGCAGACACCGCCGGCGGTGCACTTGTCATCGAAGCGTGCGCGGCTGGCCTTGTCCTTCACCAGTTCCAGGGCGCCTACCAGGCCCAGGCTGCGCGCCTCGCCCACGATCGGGTGGTCCGCCAGTTCCGCCCAGCGTTTGGCCAGGTAGGGGGCGGTGTTGTCGCGCACATTGTCGATGATTTTCTCGTTGCGCAGGATATTGATCGTCGTCAGGCCGGCCATGCAGGCCGCCGGATGCGCGGAATAAGTGTAGCCGTGGGTGAACTCGCCGCCCTTGGTCTTGATCACCTCCGCCACCCGGTCGCCGACCATGGTGCCACCCAAAGGGAAGTAGCCATTGGTCACCGCCTTGGCGAAAGTCATCAGGTCCGGCTGCATGCCGTAGTAGTCGGCGCCGAACCACTCACCTGTGCGGCCGAAGCCGAAGATCACCTCGTCCATCACCAGCAGTATGTCGTACTGGTCCAGTATCCTTTTCACTTCCGGCCAATAGGTTTCCGGCGGGATGACCACGCCGCCGGCGCCCTGGATCGGCTCGGCGATAAACGCCGCCACATTCTCCGGACCCAGTTCCTGGATTTTCTCGTCCAGGCAGCGGGCGGCGTGGATGCCGAACTCCTCCGGGGACAGGTCGCCGCCCTCGCCGAACCAGTAGGGCTGCTGGATATGCTCGATATAGTCCAGCGGCTGGAATTGCTTTCGCATGCCATTCATGCCACCGAGGCTGGCGCCGCCGATGGTGGAACCGTGGTAGGCATTCTTGCGGGAGATGATGATGCGCTTCTCCGGCTGCTCTTTCAGGTCCCAGTAGCGGCGGATGATCCGCAGGTTGGTGTCGTTGGCCTCGCTGCCGGAGCCGGTGAAAAACACGTTGTTCATGTGCGCCGGGCTCACCTCCGCGAGGGCGTCCGCCAGCTCGATTGAGGGGATGGTGGTGCACTGGAAGAAGCTGTTGTAGAAGGGCAGCGTGTTCAGCTGTTCATAGATGGCATCGCTGATCTCCCGGCGGCTGTAGCCCAGGTTGCAGCACCAGAGGCCGGACATGCCGTCGAGCATCCGGTGGCCGTCGATATCGGTGATATAGGCCCCTTCGGCACCGGTGATCACCCGGGTGCCCTGCCTGCCCAGGTCGTTGAAATCGGTGAAGGGGTGCAGCAGGTGCTCGCGGTCGTGCTGTTGCAGTTGACTCTTGTCCATCATCTCGCTCCCGACTGTGCCGGCCGGGACGACAGCGATCCCGGCCCTCGAATTTGTGATCACATTTTAGTGTGAGGCGAGCCGGTTTCGCAACAGGAATTTGGGAATCGGGAATCGGGAATCGGGAATCGGGAATCGGGAATCGGGAATCGGGAATCGGGAATCGGGAATCGGGAATCGGGAATCGGGAAAAGAATACTGAAGCTTAACGCGAAGGCCCCCGGCAGCAGGGCCGCCACGGAACAGGCCGGCAGGGCCACCACCGAGCGGGCCAGCAGGGCCGCACCGTGCAGGCCAACAGGCGGAGGCGGGCTAAAAAGGCATTCTCTCGGTCACAAACCGCAATCCACCGCATCCAGCAGCATATGAGTGACCAGACCGATACCCAGCAGGCGCACCGGCTGCCAGGGCAGGAACATCATGGCGCCGTAGAGGGAGATGGGCAGCATCCTGTGCAGCGGGTGGAAGTTGATACTGCAGCGGTCGGGGGCATAAATGGGATCTGCCAGCAGGTGGTCCAGATCCACCAGGTTGGCGGCCAGCATTATCAGCGCCGCCCTCTTCCAGATGGGCCGGAAGAAAAACCAGGCGATGGCCACAGGCACCAGGATATGCAGGGCGAGATGGACATAGTTAAACAAAGTTAAACACCGGCCTACAGCAACTCTTCCGCGGAAATGGAGCCGAGCCCCTCTTCGATATCCTGGCGAATCGCCGTGCGCACCCGCTGCACGTCACCGGCGGCGATGGCGTCCAGCAGATCCCGGTGGCGGTCCGGCAGCTCCTGCACACCGAAACGCTGGAATACCAGGTGCTGCAGCGGCGCCGTCTGCAGCCACAGGCTCTCGATCAGCGACAGGATGATGTGCGGCCGCCCCAGGCGGTAGAGGGTGAAGTGGAACTCCAGGTTGGCGGTGACATACTCCTGTATGTCCCCCTCCTCCAGCGCCGCGGTGACCCGCTCGTCCAGCCGGCGCAGTTGCTCCAACTCCTCCGGGCCCACGAACGGCAGCGCCTGCTCTGCCGCCTGGCACTCCAGCGCCACCCGCGCCGCACATATCTCGGCGAGTTTCTCCGGAGTCATGCTGGGCACGGTCACCCGCCGGGTGTCGGAGAGCTCCAGGGCGCGCTCAGAGGTGAGCCGGCGCAGCGCCTCGCGCACCGGCATCGGACTGCAGTCCAGCTCTGCGGCCAGGCCGCGAATGGTGATCGAATGGCCGGGCAGGAATTTGCCTCGCAGGATGGCGTCGCGCACCTGGTAGTAGACCCGCTCCTGGGTGGTGCGGTACTCCTCCTGGGGGGCACTGAATTCCTGCTGTTCGCTCATGCAGCCGTGATCCTGGTCAATTTATGCGGCATATCGTCGACACCCACTTCGACCATCTGGTCCGCTATGGCGCCGGTTTGCCACAGCTCGTAAAAGTCGTCCGCCACCCGCTTGCTGGCTTCCACCACCGCGGTCCAGTAGCCCACCCGCTCCGTCTCGCTGAGCTTGTAGAAATCGTCGCGGTCGGGAATTCTGCCATGGGGCAGCTCGGCGGCGACAAACGCCGGCGACGGCGCCACCAGCAGGGTGTTCTGCATGACCCCGCCCCGCACCCAGCGCCAGGCAAAACGCTTGTCGAACCAACCGGGCACCATATAGGGAAAGAAGTGCGGATACAACGCCAACCCCTGCGGGTGCTCGAAACGCAGGTCGAAATGGTAATCGGTGATACCGCCGTCGCGGTAATTGCCCAGCGGCGCGCCCAGCGGGTTCTGCACCCCCGTCATCACCAGGGGGATGGAACCGCTGGCCAGCACCGCCGCACACACATTCTCCGCCGACAGCGGCGTGTCGATGGTGCGCAAATGCTGGAAACGCACCCCGGCGCTCTCCCCGGAGTGGAATACCACCCGGTCCCAGAAGGCACTCAGGGCGCGCCGCGACACCGCGTTGGCCAGTGCCGAGGCCAGCAGCGCCGGCGCCAGCAGCGCCCGCCGTTCGCTGGCCAGAGGGCCGCGGCCGCGAACGGCAACGAAATGGCTTTGCCAGACCGGATTCTCCGCCACCTGGCGGGCGCCCTCATCGCCCAGTACTTCGCGCAGTATCCGCTCCCCGGTGGCGGTGATGTCTGCCGGCGCGGGCCTGGCCGCGGCATAAGTCTGGTGGATATAGCCGTACTCCAGCCGCCCCAGGGCGCCCACGGAACCCTCCATCGCGTAACACATATTGCGGAAACTGCCGATGGAGGAGCCCAGACTGACGATGGGGTCGCGGCGGTCCCGGAAGAACTCGCCCATCAGCACCCGGTCCAGCTGACTGATGACCAGCCACTTGGGCCCGCCGGAGGCGCCCACCAAAGTGGAGAACTGCTCCTGGCGGAGCCCCTCCTCGCGAATACGTTTGGCCGCGGTGGCACCGGCCAGCAACACGCAGGATGATTTTTTCACTTCTATCCTCTGAACAAACCTCTTCGGGCGAACACCGGGTTCGCCGCTATCCATCGTGCCGACCACTCACCACTCGCCGGTGTTCTCCATCGAAGCCCAGGGCTCCTGCGGCTCCAGGGGCTCGCCCTTTTGCAGCAGCTCGATGGAGATGCCGTCCGGCGAGCGCACGAAGGCCATATGGCCATCGCGGGGCGGCCGGTTGATGGTGACGCCGCTGTCCATCAGCCGCTGGCAGGTTGCATAGATATTATCCACCCGGTAGGCCAGGTGGCCGAAGTTGCGCCCGCCAGTATAGGTCTCCGGGTCCCAGTTGTAGGTCAATTCCAGGCAGGGGCTCTTGTTTTCGCGGGCGCTGTCCGCATCCCCGGGGGCGGCGAGAAAAATCAGGCTGAAGCGTCCTTTGTCATGATCGCTGCGGCTGATCTGCTGCAGCCCCAGCTTTTCGCAATAAAACTTCAGCGATTCCTCCAGGTCCGATACCCGTACCATTGTGTGTAAATATTCCACTGCAACTCCTCCTTCTCTGCGACTACAATCGCGGGACAAAATAAAAGCATATCAACGTGGATACCAGCGCGAAATGTATCAAAAATATTATCGACAATTCCTGCAGGCTCCCAATCGCGGGGAACCTGCGCTGCATATGGCATGCCACTCCCACCACTACTGGCCCGACGTAACCCTGGAAGCGGTGCAGCAATACTGGCGCGACGCGGCGGCCCTGGCCGACAACAAATGGGGCTCTCTCTTCGAAGAGAAAATCCCCGCATGGCAGCGGGACGTCGCCCGCGTCCTCGGGCTGCCGGCACCGGAACGTATCGCCATTGCTCCCAACACCCACGAGCTGGTGTACCGCCTGCTCAGCGCCTTCGACCTGCACCAGCCGCTGCGCATTCTCACCACGGATGGCGAATTCTACAGCTTTGCCCGCCAGCTGCAGCGGCTGGAAGAGGAACCGAACGTCCGGGTCACGCGCATTCCCAAGGAGCCCTACGCCACCCTGGCGCAGCGCTTCGAGGAGGAACTGCACGGCGGCGACTATCAACTGGCCTACGCCAGCCAGGTTTTTTTCGACTCCGGCGTGGCGTTCCCGCGGTTGCTGGAGATCGCCGCGCGCAAACCCGAACGAACCGAGTTCACAATCGACGGTTACCACGCCTTCTTCGCCCGCCCCACCGACCTCGCCGCAGTGGCCGACAAGGTGTTCTACACCGCCGGCTCCTACAAATACCTGGGCGCCGGCGAGGGGCTCTGTTTCATGAGCATTCCCGCCAATTGTAGCCTGCGCCCGCTCAATACCGGCTGGTTCGCCGAGCTCGCGGAGCTGGAGAACCGCGCGGAGCGCGTGGCCTACGCGGACAACTGGCTGCGCTTTGCCGGCGCCACCATGGACTACTCCACCCTTTACAAGGGCCTGGCGATATTCCAGTTGTTCGAACGCGAGGGTATTACCGTGGAAAAGATCCACCGCTATGTACTGGCCGCCCAGCAGCGCTTCCTCGACACCATGGACAGCGCCGGACACCCGTTGCTGAACCGGGAGAATTTGATCCACCACGACCTGGAAAACGGCCACGGCCATTTCTTTACCTTCGACTGCGGCGACAGCGGGCGATCGGAGCAACTGCAGGAAGAACTGTTGTCCCGCCGCGTACTCTGCGACCGGCGCAAACAGCTGCTGCGCCTGGGCTTTGCCATTTATCATCCGGAAGGGGAAACTTACCGGCGGGTGTTTGTCTCTTAAAGGGTTTATACGGAAAATCGCATCTCACCTGAATGGCACTGACTTAAGCGCAAATGGCCTTATTTGTAGGGTGGATAAGCGAAGCGCATCCACCAGTTACAAGGCCTGAGGCGGCGGATGCGCTTCGCTTATCCGCCCTACGGGAGCCGGAAACCGCTTAAGTAAGTGCCATTCGCATCTCACCTGATCAAAAGGAAATCCCTATGAAGTTAAACACTCTGTTGATCGCAATTTTCGCTCTGTTTGTCTCAACCACCGCTGCAGCGGCCGACAATTTCGATATCGGCAAGGATGGCGTACTGCTGTCCGTCTCCTCCCGCGCGGAAGCCAGCCGCGCGCCGGACGTGGCCGATATTTCCGCCGGTGTGGTGACCGAAGACAAGGACAGCAATAAGGCGTTGCGCCAGAACGCCGAGCAGATGGACAAACTGATGGCCGCAATCAAACAGGCGGGCATCGCCGACAAGGATGTGCAGACCAGTGGCATCAGCCTCTCACCGCGCTACCAATACCACCAGAACAGGAAGCCCGAGATCACCGGCTACCGGGCCAGCAACACGGTCAATATCAAGGTGCGCGATATAGATCGCCTGGGCAAGGTACTGGACGCCATGGCCGCCGAGGGCGCCAATCAGATTAACGGCCCCAGCTTCGAAATCGGAGAGCCGGAGGCAGTGTACGACGAGGCCCGCCGCAAGGCGCTCAAACAGGCCCAGGCCCGCGCCGAGACCTACGCCGACGCTCTGGGCATGAAGGTGCGCCGCATCCTGAGCATCTCCGAAAACGGCAGCGCCGGCCCGCCCCGCCCGATGATGCGTATGGAAATGGCCACCGCCAAAGCCGACACCGCCACGCCGGTAGCGCCGGGGGAAACCACCCTGTCAGTGAACCTGGACCTGATGTTCGAACTGGGGAAATAAATTCAGTGACCGGTGAGCGATGATCAATGCGCGGCCGACGGGGTCACGGACAATTGGTCATTGTTCACCGATGATTGATTCTTGAATATCCGCCCGTCTTTCATCACAAACTGCACCCGCTGCAACTCGGTGATGTCCTCCAGCGGGTTGCCGGCCACGGCGATGATATCCGCCTTCTTGCCCTCGCTGATGCTGCCCAGCTCATCCTGGGCCTTGAGCAACTGAGCCGCGTTCCAGGTGGCGCTGCGGATGGCATCGGCGGGGGACATGCCGCCCTGCACCATCAGTGCGAATTCCTGCGCGTTGTCGCCGTGGCGGCTCACACCGGAATCGGTGCCGAAGGCAATCTTCACGCCGCGCCTGTGCGCCTCGGCAAAGGTCTCCTGGATCAGCGGGCCGATTCTCGCCGCCTTGGGGCGTACCAGGTCCGGAAAGAAACCTTCGATGGCCGCCTTTTGGGCCACCCAGTCCCCCGCCAGCAGGGTGGGTACGTACCAGGTATTGTGGCGCTTCATCAGGTTCATGGTTTCCTCGTCCATATAGGTGCCGTGCTCGATGGAATCCACACCGGCGCGAATCGCCCGCTCCATGCCCTCCTTGCCGTGGGCGTGCACCGCCACGGTAAAGCCATAATCCCTGGCGGTGGCCACGATCGCCTCCAGTTCATCATCCATAAACTGGGGGTTCTGACCGCTCTTGGCCACACTCAGCACGCCGCCGGTGGCGGTGATCTTGATCAGGTCGGCCCCGTCCTTGTAGCGCTGGCGCACCGCTTCGCGGGCACTGGCCGGGCCGTTTACAACCCCTTCCGCGGGACCGGGGCTGCCCATCAGGCTGTGGCGATGGCCGTTGGTGGGATCGGCGTGGCCTCCAGTGGTGGCGATGGATTTGCCCGCGGTAAAGATACGCGGTCCCTCGATGGTGCCCTTCTCAATGGCTTTGCGCAGGCTCACGGTTACATTGCCGCTGTCACCCAGATCCCGCACCGTGGTAAAGCCGGCGCGCAGGGTGCGCCCGGCGGTGTCCACAGCGCGCAGGGTGTAGTCCGCCGGATTCCAGGTGAAGGTCTCCATATAAGTGCGCGGACCGAACTCGAATGCCAGGTGTGTGTGCATATCCATCAGGCCCGGCAGCACCGTGTATTCCCGCAAATCCACCAGTTTTTCGCGGTCGCGCTTGGCGAAGCCTTTCTGCACCGACGCGATGCGCCCGTCCTCCACATGGATGGTGCGCTTTTGCAGCAGCTTGCCGCTTTCGCTGTCGAACAGCTGCCCCGCGTAAATCGCCAGCGTCTCCGCCACAGCCTGGGTGGCAAAGAGCCCGGCACACAGAGCCAGCAGGATGCCGGCCGCGCGAAGGTTTGTCGAATTGGTACTTGTTGTCATTTTCCCGCCTGCATCGTCCATCTATAAACGATGCACAATCTAACCCATCTGCGGAGCTGAGAGGAAGCCTCGATGAAAATCTATGAAAAAGTGCATAGGGACGAACTTTGTGTTCGTCCCTGGGCAATCGCTACTGCTCACCAATCACTGTAACCGGACCGATATCCAGCGCCTCCACCTCTTCCCGGATCTTGTCCAGGTCCCCCACCACCACCCAGGTAAACTGGTCCGGGGCGAGGAATTCCCGGGCTGCCGCTTCCACCTGCGGCTGGGTGAGCGACGCCACCCGCTGCGGATATTCGGCGAGATACTCCGGCGGCAGGCCCTTTTCCACCAGCCAGGAGATACCGGACAGCAGCTGCCCCTTGGTCTGGTAGCGGGCGCTCTGCTTGAGCACTTCGTCATCGCGATAGTCCGCCAGCTCATTCTCGCGCACCGGCTGGTCACCCAGGAAATCGCGATACTCCTTGAGCAGCTCCCGCATTGCCGGAGCGGTTTTGTCGGTCTGTACCGGAGCGAAGAGGATGTAGGGACGCTGGCCCACAGTATCCAGGGACACCGCACGGGCGCCGTAGGACCAGTTTTTGTCTTCGCGCAGGTTCATATTCACCCGCGATGTGAACTTGCCGGCGATAATATCGGCCATGGCGTCGAAGGCCTCGGCACCTTCAGGCCGCCAGGGGGGCATCACCAGGCCGGCCATTATGTAGCTCTGCTGGGCCCCCGGGCGGTCCAGCAGGTAAACCCTCGCCTTTTGCGGCCGATCCACGGCTGAAATATTCACTTCCGGCAGCGCTTTCCGCGGCGCCTTCCAACCGGAGAAGGCTTTGTTGAGCATGGGCTCGAGCTCCTTCCGGGTCACGTCCCCCACCACGGTCAGGGTGGCGCTGTCCGGGCGCACCCAGGTTTCGTGAAATGCCACCAGATCATCGCGGCCGATGGCCTCGACCCCTTCCACAGTGCCAGAGCCAGTCAACGGCGAGCCGTAGGGATGCTGCTCGCCGAACAGCAGCGGCGGCAGCGTGCGCATAGCCAGCCCCTGGGGCTGCGCCTTTTCCTGGGCGATGGCGTCGAGGCGGTTGGACTTCACCCGGACCAAGTCCTCCTCGGCAAAGAGCGGCTTGGTGACCACGTCCGCCAGCAAATCAAGGGAGGGCTCCAGTTGGTTCTTCAGCGCGGAGAGGCTGATGCTGTTGTAGTCCAGCCCGCTGCCGGCGGAAATATTCGCGCCCAGTTCCTCCTCCCGGGCGCTGAACTGCAGGCTGTCGTAATCGCCGGCGCCCTCGCTCAGCATGCGTGCGGCAATGGAGGCCAGTCCCGGCTTGTCGCCGTCCACGGCGGCGCCGCTGCGGAACTGGAGGTTCATGAACACCGCCGGGGTATCATGGCGCTCCGCCAACACCACTTTGAGGCCGTTGTCGAGAGTGAACGCCTGTTGTTGCGGCAGCTCCAGCTCCACGGTTTTGTCCACCGCCGGCAGTTTGGAGCGGTCCACCTCCTGCGAAGTGGACGAGTACTCCGGCTTGGGCTTGATGATCAACGTGTAGCTGTCGGCTTTCAGCCAGCGATTGGCAACTTCCTGCACTTCGGCGGCCGAGACCTCGGCATATTCTTGCAATCCGTCGATCAGGGCGGCGGGATCCCCGTAATAGAATTCCGAGCGAGCCAGGATGTCGCTCTTGCCGCCAAAGCCACCATTTTTTTCCAGGCCTTTGACCAGTTCGGCAAATTCACTCTGCTTGATACGACGCAGCTCCTCCACGTTCACCCCTTTTTGCGCGAATACCCGCAGCTCCTCGTTCAACAGTTCCTCGACCTTTTCCAGCGGCTGCCCGGGTTTTACGTCCACCACCACGATCAGCTGGCCCGCGAGCTGCCGCCCGTAATAAAAGGAACTCACATTGGTGGCCACCTGTTCGTCGCGCACCAGGCGGCGGTAGAGCAGTGAATTCTTGCGGTTGGCCAGCAGGGAGGCGAGCAGGTCCAGGGCATCCTCTTCCTTGCTGCCGATGGCCGGTACGTTCCACACTTTGTAGATACGGGCCTGCGGCACCTGGTCGAACAGGATTTCGCGCTTGTTGGGCTGCACGGGCAGTTCCCAGTTTTTCAACCGCGGCGGCACCGAGGTGCTGGGAATAGCACCGAAATACTGTCGCGCCTTGGCCATGGCCTGATCCACGGTGATATCGCCGGCGATCACCAGGATGGCGTTGGCGGGCTGGTAGTAGTCGGCGAACCACTGCTTCACATCTTCCAGGCTGGCCTGGTCCAGGTCCTCCATGGAGCCGATAGGGGTCCACGAATAGGGATGGAAGGGGGGAAAGGTACTCTCGGCGATGGTGTCGAATGCCTTGCCGTAGGGGGCGTTCTCCCCCTGGCGCTTTTCGTTTTTCACCACCCCGCGCTGTTCGTCGAGCTTTTCCTGGCTGATGGCGCCGCTGAAGTGCCCCATGCGGTCGGACTCCATCCACAGCGCCATATCCAGCGCCCCCACCGGCACGGTTTCAAAGTAATTGGTACGGTCGTTATTGGTAGTGCCGTTCATATCGGTGGCGCCGGAGCGCTGGAAGGGCTCGAAATATTCGCCGGGAAAATTTTCCGAACCGTTGAACATCAGGTGTTCGAACAGGTGCGCAAAACCGGTCTTGCCCGGCTTTTCGTCCTTGGACCCCACCTTGTACCAGACATTGACCGCCACTACCGGCACCTTGTGGTCTTCGTGCACGATCACCGTCAGGCCGTTGTCGAGGGTTTCCTTGTGGAAGGGAATCTCAAGTTCCGGCGGCTCAATATAAGCGGCGTTATCGGCCGCCGCCGCCTTGCTGCTGGCCGCGGCCTCCCGATCCACGGTCAGGGCGCGCGGGGGTTCGTCGCGCTCCCCGCAGGCGCCGAGCGCCAGGACGACAATCATCAAGATGGGGAAAAGTCTGGGCATATCGCTTATCTGTCTCGCTATGTTCTGGTTCTTCGCATTCGGCCCAGTGGCGCCGGGCAATGAAGTACCTGTCGGAATGAAAGCACTATAGACTCATTTCGGGCCCTTTTGGTTTCCAGCGGGCACTCGCCGACATTGACTGGCGGGTATCAATGGGACCGCAGGGGGCGAGGTGGCCCGGGACCGCGGTTGAGGATCGGCGCCTCAGATGGACGGGAAGGTGAAGGGTGCGGAATCCCCGGTGGCGTCGTCCAGGGCCAGGTGCACGGTCCCCCCGGCGGGTTGGAACCGCCGTCGATACCGGTGCGTTCGATCCCCCGGGGCAGTACCCGGAGGTTGGTGCCCAGGTCCCGCACCCAGTCCATGTTGCGCCTCGCGATGACACCCTGCCCCCTAGCGCAAAGGGTATCCGGGGGCTGGCCCCGGCCGGAACACTGCCCGTCAGCCGCACCTCCCTGTGCCGCTCCGGTCATTCCTAATCATCGTCATCCATGTCTTTGTGCTTCTCCTCCCAGCGCTTTTTCTTCTCGGCTTTCATCGCCTCGAACTTGGCTTTCTGTTCCTCGTTGAGAACTTTTTCAAAGCCCTTGAAGTGTTTGTCCATCAGCTGCATCTTGGCAACCTGCACCTTGCCCAGCTGTGCCCCCAGGTTATCCAGGGTGCCCTGGTCCGCGCCGGACTTTATGGCCTCCTTGACCTGTTTGTACAGAGCCCGGTTCTGTTCCTTGAGCGTCTTGCGCTCCGCCTTCATGGCATCGCGCAGGGCTTTCAGCTCATCCTTCTGCTCTTTTTTCAGGTCGAGCTTTTCCTCCCACTTTTCCATGTGTTCATGGATACGCTCGAAGTGGTCATGTGCCAGCACTTGCGTTGGTACCGCTGTTACCAAAGCTGCCAGAGCCATACCACCAATCGTCGATTTCCAGAGATTCATCGTTCACCTCACAGTGCGACTGGGAATGTCCCGCATACTCTAGAGTCGGCAGTGACAAAGCCCAAGGGAATCCACAGGTCTGATTTGCCGCAGGGGCGCTGGAAATATTAAGCCGGGATATCTATTTGGAATCGATCTATTTGCGTGGGAGAAAAGCGGCTATTGGCAAGGGCCAAGACCTTGTCCGAACAAAAAAATGGGCGCCGAAGCGCCCAATAAATACCTCCACAGAGAGAAGCTAACAACGAAATCGATGGCAGGCCCGGCTCAAATCGGCCCGCTTAAAATTTAGGCAGCTTCTGAGTCAGTTTTTTTTACTGCGTCCTCGTGTCCGAAGCGCTCCTCCGCCACCCGGTCTGCCACATGGGCGGTGGTCTCGCCGCTCTCTTCGGCGCGCTGGAAGACCTCCTGCAGGGTGGTGCCGATGGTCTCGATATGCTCCTGCACCTGCGCCGGGTCGTAACTGCCCTGCTGCTGGAAGTAGACATCGATGATGCCGCCGGCGTTGATCACATAGTCCGGGGCGTAGAGCACGCCCCTGTCGCGCAGTACTTCCGCGTGGCGCTCCTCCGCCAGCTGGTTGTTGGCTGCGCCGGCGATGGCGCCCACCTTCAGGCGGGCGATGGTGTCATCGTTGAGCACCGCACCCAGGGCGCAGGGGGCGAAAAGGTCCGCGTCCAGGTCGAAGATCTCGTCGGCGCCCACCGCCGTGGCACCCAGCTCATCGACTGCGCGATCGATATTGTCCTGGAAGATATCGGTGATATAGAGTTCGGCCCCCGCTTCTTTCAGCAGCCGGGCCAGGCGGAAACCCACATTGCCCACACCCTGCAGGGACACTTTCAGGCCGTTCAGATCGGTGCGGCCCCAGCGGTGCTCCGCCGCCGCCTTCAGGCCTACGAACACGCCGTAGGCGGTGGAGGGGGAAGGATCGCCGCCGTGCTCGGAACCGTGAACCACGCCGGATACATAGCGGGAGCGCTCGCCGATAATCTCCATATCCGCCACACTGGTGCCGGAATCCTCCGCGGTAATGTAGCGCCCGCCCAGGGTATTGATAAAATCCCCCATGGCGCGCAGCAGCTCCGGGGACTTGTCCTTGCGCGGATCGCCTATAATCACCGACTTGCCGCCGCCCAACTTTAGTCCGGCCATGGCGGACTTGTAGGTCATGCCGCGGGACAGGCGCAACACGTCGTTCAGCGCCTCGCCGTCGTCGGCGTAGGGCCACATGCGACAGCCGCCCAGTGAGGGTCCCAGATTGGTGTTGTGCACCGCGATAATCGCCTTCAGTCCGCTTTTGGCGTCCTGATAGAAAGCCACTTGTTCGTGCTTGTCATAGGCGGAATGGGAAAAAATACTCATTAATTGTTCCTCTCCGGAGGCCGGTTCTACAGCTGGGGGACAACCACAGCCTTTCTGCTTATATCGGAAGTAAGATTATATCCACCATTTGGATAGTGGCTTTGCAAATTTTGCGCAACAAGCCGACAAGGCGGTTAAAATATAACGCCATAGGCAAAATTTTAGGACAAAGGGTCACATGCAAACACCGGAGCCCTTGCAGTCATCGACTCTGGCCCGATAACCTGCTTCTGGTAGAATCCGCGCCCAAATTGACCCATGGACCACCCCGATGCTCGATGCCGACGCCCTCAAACAGCTCTCCCAACTGAAATCCGATATCCGCTCCAGCAAGGAGTTTGCCGAGGGCCGGGTGCGCGGCAGCAACGGCAAATTCGGCTTTGTGGTACTCGACGACGGCCGCGAGGCCTTCCTGCCGCCGCCGGAAATGGAGCGGGTCTTCCCCGGCGACCGGGTGCGCATCAGCCTCAGCGACGAAGGCAAAGGCAAGCTCTCCGCGGAGCTGGACACCCTGCTGGAATCCGAACTCAAATACCTGGTGGGCCAGTACGTCCAGCGCGGCCAGGGCCACTTCGTGCAGCCCAGCCAGAACGGCCTCAGCCGCTGGATCTTCCTGCCGCCCAAGGCCCGCGGTAAGGCGCGGCCCGGCGAGTTTATCGCCTGCACCGTCAACCGCCATCCGTTCAAGGACGGCAAGGCCCAGGCGCGGGTGGAAAGCGTGATCGGCAAGCCGGACATGCCCGGCATCGAGCACGCCTTCGTGGTCGCCCAGCACCAGCTGCCGGAGCGGTTCAGTGGCGCGGCGCTGAAACAAGCGGAGGAAATCAAAGGCAGGCTGGAGACCCTCACCGCGGAGCGCGGGGACCTGTCGGATATCGGCTTCGCCACCATCGATGCGGAGTCCACCCTGGATATGGACGACGCCCTCGCGGTCACCGAGCGGGACGGCGGCTGGACCCTGCATATCGCCGTGGCCGACCCCTCCAGCCTGATCGAGGCCGGCAGCCCGCTGGACAGGGAAGCCTTCAAGCGCGCCCACAGCCAGTACCTGCCCGGTGAAACTCTGCCCATGCTGCCCCCGGACCTGTGCGAAAACCTCTTCTCCCTGGTGGAGGGCGAACTGCGCCCGGCGCTGGTGCTGCACGTCGATATCGACAGCGACGGCACCCTCGGCGAGAGCCGCTACGAATTCGCCGCCATCCGCTCCCGGCACAAACTGAGCTACGACCAGGTCAGCCGATTTGTCGAGGGCGATGACAGCGCGGCGCCGGAGGCTCAGCACCAGAGCCTGCGCAGCCTAGCCGCAATGAGCGAGGCGCGGGCGGCCTATCGCGCAGGCCACTCGCTGATGATGGAGGATCGCCCCGACTACGAAATCCTGCTCAACGAACAGCGCAAGATCGAGCGCATCGAAAAGCGCGAGCGCAACATTGCCCAGCGCATGGTGGAGGAAGCCATGCTCGCCGCCAATATCTGCATGGGCCGCGAACTCGCCACCCTGGGCCGGGGCTGCTTCTCCGTGCACCTGGGCTTCCGCGACGAGCGCATGGGCGAAGTAAAAAGCCTGCTGAAGGAAGCCCTGCCCGAATACGCGGAGAAGGACCTGCACAAGCTGGAAAACTACCTGGCGCTGGTCAAACACCTGGAGGCACATCAGGAACCGGCGATGCACAACCTGCTCGCGGTCCTCAAGCGCATGCTGCGCCCCGGCCAGCTCAGCAACAGCGCCGCGCCGCACCTGGGCCTGGGCCTGGAGGCCTACGCCACCGTCACCTCGCCGATCCGCAAATACAACGACCTGCACAACCACCGCATACTGCGCGCCGCCGCCGAAGACCGCCAGCCCGAAACCCTGAGCGACGAGCAGATCGAAGCCCTGCAACAGAGCCTGGTCAATGGCCGCCAGGCCAACCGCGCCCTGGAACAGTGGCTCTACAGCCAGTTTATGCAGAACAAGGTCGGCCAGACCTTCAGCGGCAGGATCACCCTGGTCAACGGCGCCGGCCTCGGCGTGCGCCTTGACGACAACGGCATCGACGGCTTCGTACGCCTGAACAACAACAAGAAAAACCTGCCGGAATTTGACGGCAAACACCTGATCCTCACCCACAACGAAAAGACCTACCAGTTGGAGCAGCCGGTTACCGTGAAAGTCACCGCCGTGGACATCGACAAACGCCGCATCGCCCTGGCCCTGGCAGAAGCCGAATAACCCCGGGACCGCGGAGCTCCAGCTCCGCAAAAGCGCCGCAGGCGCTCCCGGGGGGAGAGGGCCACCCACCCGCAACAACCAGTAAGATTCCCAGCCCCCGAGCCAAAAGCCCGGCCGGCCAAAAACCTAAGTCGCCACCCCGACTCAGAAAAAAGGAACCCCCATGTCACCCATAGCCGAACTCAACCCCAAACCCCTCTGGCAACACTTCGCCAGACTCTGCCAAATCCCCCGCCCCTCCAAACACGAACAGAAGGTGGTGGAATATATCGTCGACTTCGCCAAAAAACGCGGCCTAGACGTCCAGTTGGACGAGATCGGCAATATCATCATCAAGAAGCCGGCCACCCCCGGCATGGAAGACCGCAAGACCCTCGCCCTGCAAAGCCACGTGGATATGGTCCCGCAGAAAAACGCCGACACTGACCACGACTTCCTTAAAGACCCCATCCGCCCCACTATCGACGGCGAATGGGTCACCGCCGAAGGCACCACCCTGGGCGCCGACAACGGCATCGGCGTAGCCGCCATCCTCGCGCTGATGGAATCCACCGATATCCCCCACGGCCCCCTGGAAGCCCTGCTCACCATCGACGAAGAAGCCGGCATGACCGGCGCCAAGAACCTGCAGCCCGGGCACTTTGAAGCGGAGCTGCTGCTCAACCTGGACACCGAGGACGAAGGCGAACTCTACGTGGGCTGCGCCGGCGGCGTGGACATCAATGCACAACTGCCCTATTCCGCCGAACCGGTGCCCGCAGACCACCAGGCATTCACACTGAGCGTACGCGGTTTGAGAGGCGGCCACTCCGGCCTGGATATCGACAAGGGCCGCGGCAACGCCAACAAAATCGCCAACCGCCTGATCGACACCGCCCAGCGCGAGATTCCCGAACTGCGCATCGCCGCCCTCGACGGCGGCAGCCTGCGCAACGCCATTCCGCGGGAATCTTTCAGCACCGTCACCGTGCCGGCGGATCTGGGAGTCAAACTGCAGAGAGCCATCGCCAGCGAATGCCACGCGATCATTCGCGAACTGGACAACGAAACCAAACTGGAAGTTGCCCTGGAGGCCGCCGAGGCCCCAGCCAGCGTGATGGACCAGGCCAGCCAGCAGAAGCTGATCCGCGCAATCCGCTGCTGCCCCAACGGCGTCGAGCGCATGAGCACCGCACTGGAGGCCATCGCCGACACCTCCAACAACCTGGCCCGCGTGGTAACTGAGGAAGCGGAAGGCAAGAACCAGGTCCGTATCCAATGCCTGGTACGCAGCCTCTCCGACAGCGCCCGCGACCAGCACGGCCTCAACGTCGCCGCCGCCTTCGAACTCGCCGGCGCCCACACCTCCCTGGACAACGCCTACCCCGGCTGGACGCCCAATATGCAGTCCCCGCTGCTGGCGTTGATGAAGGATGTCTACAAGGAGATGACCGGCGCAGAACCGGAAGTAAAAGTGATCCACGCCGGCCTCGAATGCGGCCTGCTGGCCAAGCCCTACCCCCACTGGGATATGGTCTCCTTCGGGCCCACCATCCGGCGGGCGCATTCGCCGGAGGAGCGGGTGCATATTGAGAGTGTGAGGAAATTCTGGGAGTACTTTCTGAAAGTGGTCGAAGCGATACCCAAAGCGCAGTAGCCCCCACTCAAGGCCCGAGCCCAGCCTGTGCTCGGGTCTGATCCCACCTCTTTTAACCTCCACCTACAAGTACCGTCGTACCATTCAGCTTCCCGATCCCGCCCTCAAGCCGTATTCAGTTGCCACCGGCTCTTGTTCACTCCAACAAACTTTATAAGTCATTGATTTTTATAAGGCTTGGCCTACGCAAATGAGCCAGAGCTCCTTCCGACTTAAATAGCCACAGGCTCGTGTTCACATTTGAAAGCCCAGCCGGATGTGCTTCAAGTGGCTGATATGCATGGATTTTTTAATAAGATCTGAGTACCCTTGTCCGACAACAAGAGCCCGGGGGATAAGGAGCCTATGGCTCGTGAATAAAACTGTTAGCGAGTTAACATCGGAGCAACAGTATGATTCCCGGAATACAGGGTTACGGCGAGCAAGCGGACGAACTAATTAAACGTTACGAAGCGGTTTCGTTTGAAGAAAAGCACCAGCCGGAACTACACGTTCTACCTGTATCGCCAGCTCTCATCTTAGATGTTGGCGCCGGCACAGGGGCTGATGCTGCGTGGTTTGCATCAAAAGGACACTCTGTTATAGCTGTAGAGCCGACCGACGAACTGCGCGAACCCGGTAAGGCTTTGCATCCTTCACCCGCAATCGAATGGGTAAAAGATAGCTTGCCTGACCTTGCCTTGGTGCTTGCGCGTAAGCAACAATTCGATGCCGTGATGCTCACTGCCGTTTGGATGCATCTGGACCGGGAGGAGCGCCGGAGGGGAATGCCAAAATTGAACTCACTGCTTGCTCCGGGCGGAGTCTTAGTTATAACACTTCGTCATGGGCCGGTGCCTGAAGGGAGAAGAATGTTCGACGTAGGTGAGGACGAAACTATTGCTTTAGCGAAAGCAAGCGGTCTACAGTCTATTCTTTGCACTCATACCGAATCAATTCAGGATTTTAACCGCGCCCAACATGTGACTTGGACCCGCCTAGCGTTTCGGCGGCCAGCTTGAGAGCGCTAACAAAGCCAATCGCGGCGAGCGCTGACGCGCCGCGTGTTGGCGACATTATGTTTCATTCGAGTTCATATGATTGATCGAAGATTTCAAATTGGGATACTTGTTGCCACGATAACTGCTCTTGTTATCGGGATATTCACCGTTCCCAACAAAGATTACACGAGTATCATTCACTCAATTTGTATTGGATTTGTTCTAAGTGCTATCTTTTACTTTGTTGTGGTTTATCTGCCTGAGTCACGCAGAAAGAAAATAATCTGCTCAGCATTCGCTGAACAATATAATCAATTTCGATCAAACTGCATAAGTACGTTTCTAATTTTGAGCGACTCACAGGAATACCAACAGCGGGAAAATCTACTAGATAAAGGTGAGTTCCAAAGATATTTCAAGAACAATAATACCGCAGGAAAAAACCGATGGGATGAAGTGGCAAATAGTATACAGAGAAATGAGTTTTATCTTCGAGAAATAGTATATGAGCTTCGTATATTCAATGAAGAAATTAAATACATAAGAAACACTATATATCTGGGGGATTCTGATGTTTTTAACTTTCTAAATCTATTTTCTCAATCTATTCACCGGTACGAATTAACTCAGCCTGAATACGATGAAATAAAATCTTTCTGCGGTTTTCTTTGGTCGCTGTTCACTGGGTGGAATTTTGTGGACGGGTATGAGAATAGAGATTACATTGAAAAAATGGTAGAAAAAGCCACAAAAACATAACCAGCGCATGTTGTCGGACTGGTTTTCCGCTGCGCTCGAAGCCAGCCGTAAATGCGGGCGTTATGGTCAGATATGAGTGTGCGGATGCTTTTAAGAAAGTCTAATGAATTGAGGCTCATCTATGTTAGCTCAGCGGTACTGGCAGCGATCATTATTTCGTATCTGACGCTACTCGCTGGCATCGCGGACAATTATCCGGATGTGCAAGTGGTGATGATTGTGGTGGGTCCGTTCGTGGGGTTTGGCACTTCAGCGGGAGCCTTGATCATAGCTGTAAGCAAGCGTTTTTCAGTCGGAACAGAATATTTCCTTATAAAGGTCCTTGCGGCAGGGTGCCTACTAGCTATTTATGGCGTTTGGTTTTATGTTCTACCAGCAACTGTATGAGCCAAACCATAACAAAGGCAGCCAGCATCGCCCGCTTTGCGGGCTGGACCTCCGTTACGGCGCCTTGCGCCTTCACTCCGGCCGCTGTTGCCGGCGTTAAGCGTGCAAGAAGTCCAAAGCCAGGAAAACATATGGAAAGATCTAGGAGAGACCTTCTAAAACTCTTTGGTGCGACAACTATTTTGGGAGTGGATTATTGGTTCAGCACTCCGGCATATTCCGTGACTGCCAATTATTCATGGGGATTTGGCCAAGCACTAGAGCATCCTATTCAGGAGATATATCCGGCCGTTTTTAATGACGAAATTTATGTAGGGGGAGGTTTTGTTCCAAGTGACAACCCTATTTTCTATGGTTTGTCTCCCTCTAGAAAAATCTTTATCTATAACCCAATAGCTCAAGCCTGGCGGCCAGGAGAAACCTTTCCTGAAGCCAGGCACCATCTTGGAATGGTGAGTAGTCCAAACTACTTGTATGGAATAGGTGGATTCTTCGGTGTTAAAGGGGGTGCATGGCAGGTAAAGGATAATGTATATAGAATTTCGTCTGGAAAAGATGAGTGGGAATCAGCACCTTCTATACCTATTCCAATGGCTGAATCTATTTATGCTTCAAGTAGTGAGAATATTCATGTCATCGGAGGGAAAACTGTAGATAAGCACTCTGAAAGAAACGTTGACACTAATAGTCATTATATTCTCGTGAATGATGAATATTGGGAGAAGGCTGCGCCTGCAACTGTTGCTCGAAACTCGGCTGCTGGTGCAGCGTTAGACGATAAAATATTCGTTATTGGCGGTAGGAAATCTGGAAAAACGGCCAAAAACTTTGGTTTCTCCGAATTTTACAATGTAAAAGATGATAGATGGGAGCCTATTCGCCCACTGCCTATAGCATTATCTGGGCTAACTGCGGTAGCATTAAATGGAAATATTATTGTCGCTGGAGGGGAAGCTTTTGGTGCCAACGGAAATTGGAAATCTGGAAAAGCTTTTAGTCAAGTCTGGTCATACGATCCCACTAAAGATTCCTGGAAAAAGGAGCTGGACATGCCTCAATCCAGGCATGGGCACGGAGCAGTTACCATTAACAATTCAATGTATATTATAGGTGGCGGCTCAAAAGTTGGCCCTCAGGAAACCTTGTCTTCACTATTGGTATTTGAGAGCGCTTAACGAAGCGCTACGGAGACAGGGCGTTGTGATCAAGTTTTCCAGATATCCACATGTAAAAGACCTTATTCTTTATTACACTGAAGCAATGGCTAGTAAGGAGGTAAGTAGAATAATGGAATCAGGTATAACCTCAAGGGAAGATGCAGAGCTATTTACCAAATTTATTTGGAAAATGGTCGGCCAAATGAACGAAGACGAGGAAAGAGGTGTCGAGGTTCTTGGTAGCACAGACAATAGTGAAATGATCCCAGATATAAGCTACGAACTCACAAAATTAATGAAAAAGGAGGGGTATTATAGCGTTTGGGAAAAAATATCAAATGAGGAAATATAGCTAAAGATCTGTTATATGGACATTTTTGCTCAACGCTAAATCTGGTAAAGTCAGTTAGCAACGTACTGCGACTGGTGCAAGAAAATACACATGCCTGAGAGCAAGTATTAGCGTCATAAGGAAAATGAATGAACATCTTAATTGCTGAAGATACCCCAATTATTCAAAGGCTATATCAAAGCCTGATGGAGAACTGGGGCTTCAACGATATTGCAATCAATGGCCAAGAGGCTGTTGAATATGCAAAAAACAACAGTAAGAAATACGACCTCTGCTTAATGGATGTGGATATGCCGATCATGAATGGCCTAGATGCGGCGAGAATTATAAGAAAACAGTGGATTACTTCCCTATCATGGCACTAACAGCAAATGATATATACAAAAAGGCCTGCCTTGACGCAGGAGTGGATGATTTTTCTACAAAACCATGCGAAATCATGAATAAAACACCTAGTATATGAATTTGGGCATAATAGGTAATTCAAGATGCATGAGACACATTTAGCCATACTAATTATTGGCACGATAATAGCCGGCGGCTTAATCGCGCTCTATTACTGGGGCACCGATAACTTCTCGCAAAGCACTTGGCTATCTGCCACTGGACTGGCTCTGGTTCTCGGTTATTCTGCCGTAGCCGCACTTGGTCTTAACTATCTTTTATTTGCAATAATTATCGGTGCCTATGTTGCCTATTTCATATACCTTAAGGACTATCAGCCATTTACATCCATTACGGAGAGCAGTATGGCATCACTCATCTCTGGAATTGTAATAGGAATCTCTGGCCTAATTGGGTGTATCGTATGTGCATAACCATGCGCCCTTCAGGCGCAGGACGTTCGCAAGCTCACGCCTCTGTACGCGGCGTTGAAGCTGTAGAAAAACTTGAGCGATTATTCGGGAGATGAATTTTGCGTGCGGAGAGTTCTCTGAAATGCTTTCGCCATGCAAAACAGGTCCAGAATTCACGTAGGGGCGCGATTTTCTGGGCAAAACACTACCAGAACGAAAGGCCGGAGTTTTTCTACAGCCTTGTTAGGCGAAGGAGGCATGATGAATAAAGCGATAAAAACTTTGTTTTTATTAGAGCTAATCATCTGTCTTGGCCCTACATTTATCTTTCTAGTTGCGGGATTTATTTTGCTACCGCATCAAATTTTTTTGCTCACATTCATATTATTCAAGAGGGGAGAATTGGTTGAAGAGGCTATGGGTGATTCTCTGTTGGTAATTTGCTATTTTGTAGGCATGTATTTGGCAGTATACCCTATCATAAAAATGACAATTTCAGTGTTTTATGAAAATAAAATATACGAAAATAATTTATATCGGATACTTTTTCTGCTTGCCGGCATTGTAGCTTTGGTATTTGGACCTTATGGTGTTCTAAGTCCTCATCAACTACCCATATTTTCAGTTTCTACAATTATATTTTCTATGCTTCCCCTCATAGGTTTGATACATTTATGGTTTTTGGCCAATCGTGCTCATCCCCAAGAGTCTAGAGAATCAGGGGCCTAACGAGTCAAAAGTACGCGGACTTGGGCAAGCTGTCACCTTCTTTGCAAAAAACGTAAAAAATCCGTCATCTCACCCAAGCCGGTTTTTGAAGTGTCATGCAAGGTTACATCAGGATGAAACTATTTGTAATTGCATTATTGTTTAGCTTTCCCAACTCAATGCAAGCCATAGAAGGCAGAAATGAAAAATTTTGCCTGAAAAATAGCTGTTTTATTAAGGTAATTGAAACCTCTTCTGAAGCTGTAGTCAAAGAAAGATATTCAGATTTCGTTAAGTCAGTTAGGGTTAATCCTCTTGACGTCGCTTATTTTTCCGAAGAGCTTGCCGAGAGAACAGAAGACCCTAAAAAGTCTATAAGAAATCACTTTGGCTGGGTAAGTAATGCAGACTTGTATTACGTACTAGTCGGTGAAGACTATAGCGCCGTTCTCCTATACAGCCCTATACACGGAAGGTACGTACTTTACTTCAGTCATCATTTAAATAAATTTGAGTTCAGTTTTGACACGCCACCACAATATGAAGCTGTTGATAAACTCTGGGTTAACAGCGATGTGATTCCGGCGATCACCCGATAACGTACATAGTAAAATTGTTATATGCCAAGAGCAATTAATTGGATTAGTTCAGACCAAATCTGACACTCCCCTTTGAAAAGAAGGGGGCTACCGGTCTTGATAAAGGTTTTTGTAGTGAGCCCCCCTCTCCAACAGTCCCGGGAACTTCCTTCGGATTAAACAGATCTACGAATCCCCGCCACCTGCACCTCAGCATTGGCCCTACGCGCCGCCGCCGCAACCTCCTTGCTTACGATCGTCTTACCAATCGGCCACAGGGCAATACCGGCCAGCTTCAGGTGCTGGATACCAAACGGAATCCCGATAATGGTGATAAAGCAGCATAGCGCACTGCACAGGTGCCCAATCGCCAGCCACAGGCCGCCGAATATAAACCAGATAATATTGCCAATCACACCGAGACCGCCGGTACCTATATCCTCCTGGTTCGACAACTCCTCACGGCTGATCGCCTCGCGGCCGAACGGCAGGAAGGTGAATTGCCCTATCACAAAGCAGGCCCTGGCCCAGGGAATGCCGACGATGGTAATTGCGGCGATTATCCCCGCCAGCCACCACATCAGGCCCATAAAGACACCGCCCAGGATAAACCACAGAAAATTGCCAATAGCGCGCATAGTGTTCTTCCTTATTCCTCTTCGTGCTTCCCCACGCTCCGGCCGTCTATTTTGCCGGTATCGCAAGTACTTCTACAAGACAGCTGGTGACGTAGGGGTCCGAATAGCAGCCCGCTGGGTGGCTGAAACTGCTGGTTGTTATTTGCCCATTATTACAATGGCCGACTTGCCTGTCTTGCGCCCTCCCCTACCACGCTCATATTTCCGTCACTTTAAATTCACCAAAGCGTAAAAGACAAGTCATCACATCAGGCCATTGTACGCCCGCAACAACCAGAGCAACATCAGGGACACCCAATGAAAACCGCAAAAACCTACCTGGCTTCCGCCATCTCCATGGCCATGGCCGCCAATCCGCTGTCCGCTCAGGAGACCGATGGCGAGAAACTGGAGGAAGTCGTGGTACTCGGAACCGGCACAACATTTAACAGCAGTTCTGTTACCGAGTCGATGATCAGGCAGCAGTCCACCATTACCAGCGTCAACGCCCTGATCGATAACCTGCCGGGGGTTTCGGTAAACGAGGGGGATACCTACGGCTTTGACGACTGGTCCACCAATATCAGTGTGCGCGGCTTTACCACCAGTCTGGACGAACAACAGATCGGCACCACCATCGACGGCATTCCGAACGGCGGTTCCAATTACGGCGGCGGTTCCAAGGCCAACCGTTTTGTGGACCCGGCCAATATCGGCGGTGTGGAGGTATCTCAGGGCACTTCTGATATTGCCTCCCGCTCTCACGAAGCGTTGGGCGGGACCATCGATTACCGGACGGACGATCCGCTGGATAGCAGCGGCACCCGTGCCGAAGTCTCCCTGGGCGAATTCGATGCGCAACGCCTCTACTTCCGCTATGACACAGGCACCTTTGCCGGCAATAGCAAGGCCTGGATCTCCTATTCCAACCAGGAGGCCACCGACTGGATTACCGAAACCGCCGAGAACGAGCGCGAGCATCTTGCGGCAAAGCTGGTCACTACACTGGATTCGGGCACTATCAAGGCCTACGTCTCCTGGGACGATATTCACGAGGACAACTACCAGCGGATTTTTTCCGATGCCCAGTTTGAACAGTTTCCGGAAGACGATTTCCTGACCGGGGAATGGACCGGTATTCCCTATATCGACCAGCTGTACCGCCGCGGCTGGTCGACCCTCAGGGAAAACCTGTTGGGCTACGTACAACTTGATGTCGATGTCACCGACAGCCTGAACCTGGAGGGTGGAGTCTATTTCCACACGAACGAAGGCCGCGGGGACTGGGTGCCGCCCTACCTGGTGGACGTCACCGACGACGGCGCCGGCGGCCAGTCCGAATTTCTGGGCGGCACCACCGCAAATAGCGGGGCGAGTATCGGGCGCTTTTACTATGTGGACGCCAGCGGCAATGCACTGATGCCAAATGCCGGTTGCGAATCCGATATCGTAACCATCTACGGCCGGGCCGGCACCGAGTACGATCCGGCCTGCTACCCGGCCGGCGCCATCCCGGTGATGTCCTACCGCCACACCCACTACGAGAAAGAGCGCAGCGGCCTGACCCTGGACTTTACCCACACCGGCGATATCGCCGGAATGCAGAACGAACTGCGCGGCGGCCTCTGGTACGAGGACGCCACCCGCGACGAGCACCGGGACTGGCACAAGATCGCAGACGCGACCCAGGGCCACGGATTCGATTCCACTCCCTACTGGGTACAGTACGACCGCAGCTACCCGCAGGAGACCACCAAGTGGTATCTGCAAGACTCGCTGACCATCGACTCGCTCACCCTGAACCTGGGGGTCAAACAGTTCCTGGTGGACGTATCCCGCGAGGACCTGTTCAACGAGTCCCCCGACGTGACCATAGATTCCGACTCCGACCTGCTGCTGTCCGCCGGTCTGGTCTGGGAAACTCCCTTGGCAGGCGCCGAGGCGTTTGTCGGCTATGCGGAAAACTTCAAGGCCATCGGCGACAATATCCTGGAGCGCCCGGAATCCGACCTGGACAATATTGAGCCGGAAACCTCCGAGACCATCGAGCTGGGCCTGCGTTACGACGCGGACAACCTCAGAGCGACCGCCACTTATTTTCGGAACGACTTCGAGAATCGCATCATCTTCCTGGACAACAATACCGAGGCGGGCCCCGACTACCTGATCGGCACCAACGGCACCTACTTCAATGCGGGCGGTATCGAATCCGACGGCATCGAGCTGCTGATGAACTACGATATCAACGAGGCGTTTAACGTCTATGCCTCTTACACCATGATTGATGCCTCTTATCTCGGCACCGGCGACGACGCGGTGGACGAAGCCTTGGAGCTGGTACCCGGCAATGATGTGATCGGTATCGCCGACCAGCTGTTTGCCGTCGGCCTGGACTGGAGTTCGGAGCTGTTCTACGGCGGCTTCTCCACCAAGTTCACCGGCGATCGCTATGTGGACCTCGCCAACACCTGGACGGCGGATTCCTATATGGTGACCGACGCCTACCTGGGCGTGAATCTGCTCGGTGCCGGCGAATACCTGAGCGGCGTCAACCTGAACCTGGTAGTGAACAACCTGTTCGACGAGGACTACCTGGGCAGTGTGGTCGCCAACGGTGCCTGGATCGGTGCGCCGCGCACCACTTCCCTGTCCGCCACCATCGACTTCTGAGGAATCCTTGAGTAAATGTATTTCGTCACTCCGACGAAAGCCGGAGTGACGATATTCCGTACCGTAGGGTGCGCTGTGCGCACCGACGGGGTGTCGCCGCAGAGACCGTGTTCGGTGCGCACGGCGCACCCTACGGCTCAGCAACCCCAACCCATCGCATATTCTTTCGCACCCGGCGGAGTTACATGGTATTTTTCAAGCATAAACACGGACAAGCAATTACAGGAGAGAAATCCAATGAAACAATACCTACCGGTCCTCGCGGCAATGACACTGTCCGGTTGCGGAACAGTGACCACGTTATCCAGTTCCGATGAAGAAATCGTGGCCAACCTGAATAAAGAAAACTCCAGCTGCCAAGCGATGCCCCGAGTTTACAGCGGGGTCGCATACAACCTTTGCAAAATGAACTCCAATGGCAACTCGATTTATTATAGCTGGCTGCTCGGTTTTTATCTGATCGACAGCGTTGCTTCCGCGGCAACGGACACCGCGGCCCTGCCCTATACCGTCTATGCGCAGAGCAAGAATGGAAGCCTGGCACTAAATCAAAGCCACGACGTCGGCTACTAATCGTTTCACCGGAGCCTGCTATGCAGTGGGCTCCTTATCATGTTAAGAACGACATTCACGATCGATCAAAATTTAAACGCCGTTCGCAACCCCCCTCAGCAAAGATTCCCGCTTTTCCCGACAGTTTCGCCCCCTCTTCCCTGGCTGTAACCGCCCGGATTCCGCATAATTGCCAGCCACTCGACTAACAGAACAGATGGCCTGATGTAATGTGGTTTAAAAATCTTCGCGTCTACCGCCTCACCAAAGAATTTGCTCTCACTGCCGAAAAATTGCACGAACTGCTGGAGCCCAACACTTTCGCGCCCTGCGGCAACCAGGACACCGCCCGCTACGGCTGGGTGCCGCCGCTCGGGCGCCACGGCAGCCAGCTGGCGCACAGCGCCAACGGTTACCTGATGGTCTGCGCCAAAAAGCAGGAAAAGGTGATTCCCGCCGCAGTGGTGAATGAAAAGGTGGAAGAGATGGCCCAGGCCATCGCGGACAAGGAGGCCCGCAATGTCGGCCGCAAGGAGCGGCAGAACCTGAAAGACGAGGTGCTGCTGGAGATGCGCCCCAAGGCGTTCGCCCGCTCCCGGCTGCAGTACGCCTATATCGCCCCCAAAGAGGGCTGGCTGGTGGTGGATGCCTCCTCCGCCAAGGCGGCGGAAGAGCTGCTGGAAAACCTGCGCGAGGCGATCAGCAGCCTGTCGGTAGTGCCGCTGGCGGCGAAGAATATCCCCCAGCAGACCATGACCCACTGGCTCACCGCACCGGAGGCGCCGCAGCACTTTGAATTCGGCCACGAGTGCGAGCTGCGGGACCCACAGGACAGCGGCAGTGTGATCCGCTGCAAGAACCAGGACCTGTGCGCGGAAGAGATCCACAACCACCTGGTGGCCGGCCTGCAGGTACACAAGCTGGGTTTGGTCTGGCGCGAGGGCGTCGAGTTTGTGATCGACGATCAGCTGGCGATCAAGCGCCTGAAGTTCGGCGAGGAGGTGATGGAGAAAGCCGACAGCGCCGATGCCGGCGACGCGGCCCAGCGCTTCGATATCGAGTTTTCCGTGATGACCGTGGAAATTTCAGCGCTGCTCAAGGACCTGCTGGCGGCATTCGGCGGCGTCAATACGGATACCGCCAGTGTCGAGGAGATAGTGGCCAAGGCCTCGCGGGGCGAGGCGGAGCAGGTTGCGGGCGAGGTCGACGAAGTTGTGTTCTGAAAAATGGTAGCAGGTTAAGCCATTTCTTCTTGTAGGGTAACTACTCTCCCCTCCCTCGCTTGCGGGGGTGGGGCCGGGGGAGGGGGGCTTTGATCAGCGCCCCCTCTCCCTAACCCTCTCCCCCAAAGGGGGAGAGGGGACTGTTGGGGTGAGTAGTTACCTTGTAGGATGGGCAAAGCGTAGCGTGCCCATCCTACGAAAACCGCTTATTCCGTCGGACATAACTCCTTGTCCACTCGAAGGGCCAGGCTCCTCTCCTACACACAATTTGATCAAACCTCCACCACCGGCCGCCCCGGCTCACTCCACTGCACGTGATACTTTTCCTCCTCCGGGCGATCCACGCGGGAAAAGGTGTGCGCGCCGAAGAAGTCGCGCTGCCCCTGCAGCAGGTTGGCCGGCAGGGATTCCATGCGGAAGGCGTCGTAGTAGCTGAGTGCCGAGGACAGGGCCGGCACCGGAATGCCGAGCAGGCTGGCGTCCGCCACCGCGCGGCGCCAGTTGTGCTGGTTCAGGGCGATCTGCCCGGCAAAGAAATCGTCCAGCAGCAGGTTGGACAACTTCAGGTCCCGCTCGTAGGCGTCGCTGATGGATTGCAGGAAAACGGCGCGGATAATGCAGCCGGCGCGCCAGATGCGGGCGATTTCGGCGAAGTTGAGCTGCCAGCCCTGCTCCCGCGCGGCCAGTTTCATCAGGTCGAAGCCCTGGGCGTAGACACAGATCTTGGCGCAGTACAGGGCGTCGTGCAGCTGCTCGATCACCGCGGCCCGGCGCACCGGTTCCACCGGGGCCACATCCGGGCCCAGCAGTTTCTTCGCCGCCCGCGTACGCAGCACCTTGCGCGTGGACAGCGAGCGCGCGTAGACCGCTTCGGCAATGCTCGGCGCGGGGCAGCCAACTTCCAGGCTGCTCAGCGCGGTCCACAGTCCGGTGCCCTTCTGGCCGGCGCGATCCAGGATGACATCCACCAGCGGCTGCCTGGTATCCGCATCCACGGTGGCCAGTACCTCGGCACTGATATCGATCAGGTAGCTGTTCAGTGGCCCCAGGTTCCACTCGCGGAATACTTTCGCGATCTCCGCCGGGGTCATTTCCAGAGCGCAGCGCATCATGTGGTAGGCCTCGCAGATCAGCTGCATATCGGCGTACTCGATGCCGTTGTGCACCATCTTCACGTAGTGGCCGGAGCCGATGGGGCCGATATAGGCCGCGCAAGGCTCGCCGCCGGAGACCGGCCTGCCGGGCTCGCGGCGCTCGATGGGCCGCCCGCTGGCCGGGTCCACCTTGGCGGCGATGGCGTTCAACACCGGTTCGATACGGGTCCAGGCGTAGCGGTCGCCGCTGGGCATCAGCGAGGCGCCGAAGCGCGCACCGACATCTCCACCGGAGACGGCGGTGGTAAAGAAAATCAGCCGGCCCTTGAAGCGCTCGCAGCGCTCCACCGAATCGGTCCACAGGCTGTTGCCGGTGTCCACCACGATATCGTCGGCTTTCAGGCCGGCGTCCAAGAGCTTGTGGCACACGTCGTCCACCGGCGCGCCCGCGGGCACGGAGAGAATCACCAGGTGCGGGGCTTTGATGCGGCCCAGCAGCTCGGTGTAGGAACTGCAGGCCTCCACCCGCGGCGGCCGCTCGCCGCGCTCCCGCGCATCCTGCTCCAGCAGCGCATCGAGCCGGTTGTGGTCCAGGTCGAAGGCACAGACTTTGTAGCCGTTATCGGCCAGGTTCATAATCAGATTCTTGCCCATCACCCCTGCGCCGATAAAACCGATATCGCACAGTGAATCAGACTCTGCCATGGATCTCTCCGGAAACAGGAAATGGAGGGTTGAAAAAAAGGCCGCGGAGTATACCAACCGGCGGCGGCGCCCGGGAGACCGGAGCGCCTGCGGACTTGCCCCCGTTTGGCCCAAAACCGGGGCAGGCAAGGGCGAAGCCAGTGCAAAATACTGGCAATGATCCACCTCGCGTTATTTACCGCCGCCAGCGCCCCCGGATTCAACGTTTCACCCGGCCTCCCCGGTCTGAAATTTTTTTGCCGATACAACTTCCGCCGCCAGATCGGCTAGAATGCCTGACTCCCGGGACTTTGCAGGTAATCGCCATGAGCTCACTCCAGGACCAACTGCTGAAAGCCGGCCTTGTCGACAAGAAGAAGGCCAAACAGGTCAACAAGGAAAAGCGCAAACAGGACAAGGTGGCAAAGAAATCCGCCCAGCCGGTCGTCGATGAAACCAAGGCGGCCGCGGAGCGGGCCCGCGCCGAAAAGGTGGCCCGCGACCGGGCGCTCAATGCCGAGCGCGAGGCCGCGGCGCAGCAGCGGGCCATCGCCGCACAGATCAAACAGATGGTCGCCAATAACAGGCAGCCCAAGGGCAACGGCGATATCGCCTACAACTTTACCTTTGAGAAGAAGATCAAAACCTTCTACGTAACGGCAGCCGTACAGGAGCACCTGGTAGCGGGGCGGCTGGTGATCGTCGGGCTGGACGACCAGTTCGAGCTGGTGCCGCGGGTGATCGCCGACAAGATTGCCGAGCGCAACCCCACTGCCGTGGTCCAGCCGCCGGCGGACAGCACGCCGGCCGGGGAAGACGACCCCTACGCCGACTACCAGATCCCCGACGATCTGATGTGGTAGCCGGGCTCCCCCGGCCAACCGTCACACAACCTTGAGAGTGTGAAGCAGTTTTGGGATTATTGGCTGACACTGGTCCAGACTGGACCGGCATACAATAAACACTAAAACCGTGACCGTTCATGAAGTCTCTCGCCCACCTTTTGCTGTGCACCCTGCTGTTGTTGTCCCTGGCCGCCTGTGGCGGCGGCGGGGGAGGCAGCGACAGCCGCCCGCCTTCCAGCGAGCAGGGGGACGGCAGCGACGATGACAGCGGCGACGGCGGCGACCAGCCCACAGACCCCGGCGACAGCCACCGCATAGCCGGCACTGTAACGGCCGAGCGCTTCAGCGACACTGATTCCGACAGCAACGATCCCAAGGCGCCGATCGTCCCCAACAACCAGCCCTCCGAGGCCCAGTTGCTGGGCAACCCGGTGGTGCTGGGCGGGTTTGCCAGCGCCGAAGGCAGCAACAACCAGGCGGAGCACCGCTTCTGGGACGAAGGCGACAGCGAGGACTGGTTCAGCCTGTCCCTGTCCCAAGGCCAGAGCATCCGCCTCACCATTCACGACTTCCAGACCCTGTCTCCGCTGCAGAACGACCTGGATCTCTACCTTTACCGGCTGGACGACACCGGCAGCGCGGTCGAGGTCGCATCCAGCACCAGCGGTATCAGCGACAGCGAATCCATCCAGGTCCCGGAGAGCGGCGACTATCTGTTAGAGGTGCGCGCCGTGGCGGGCATCAGCGCCTACACCCTGAAGATCGACAGCAGCGACGACCGCGGCCTGCTGGCCAGCCCCTCAGTGGGTGACGACTTCGCACCCGGCGAGTTGATCATAAAGTGGAAACAGGCCCCCACCGTCGCCGCCCTGAACGGCCGGCGACTGCAACCGACCGGCGGCCCGGCCCGGGATGGCCGGCTGCGCCGCTACCGGCTGGCGGATTTAGCCGAGCCGGGCCCGCCGCGGCTGCACCCGGTACAGAAATCGCACCCGAATGCGAATGCCCACACCCTGGCCAAACTGCGCACGCTGATGGAACTCAAGGAACTCCAGGCGGACCCCGCAGTGGACTATGTGGAACCCAACTACCGCTACCACAGCCTGCGCGCGCCCAGCGATCCGCTCTACCTCCGCCAGTGGCACTACCGGAATATCCACCTGCCCGAGGCCTGGGACATCACCACCGGCAGCAGTGACGTCGTCGTCGCGGTACTGGATACCGGTATCTACAAAGCCCATCCGGACTTCGAGGGCAAACTGACCCCCGGCTACGACTTTATCAGCGACCCGGAAAGCGCCGGCGACGGCGACGGCATCGACGACGATCCGGAAGACCCGGGCGACCGGGCCCTGCAAAACCGCAGCTCCTGGCACGGCACTCATGTGGCCGGTACTGTCGGCGCACTCACCGACAACACCAGCGGTGTCAGCGGCGCCGGCTGGGATAGCCTGGTAATGCCGCTGCGGGTCCTGGGAATCTCCGGCGGCAACACCTACGACGCGGCCCAGGCGGTGCGCTACGCCGCGGGGCTCGCCAACGACTCGGGCACAGTACCCGCGCAAAAGGCCGGCGTGATCAATATGAGTTTCGGCGGCTCCGGCTTCTCCCAGACCCTGCAGAACGCCCTCAGCGAGGCCCGGGCACAAGGTGTTGTGCTGGTGGCCGCGGCCGGCAACGACAGCAGCGACACCCCCGTCTACCCGGCGGCCATGGAAGGCGTGATCGCCGTCAGCGCCACCGATTTCAATAACGAACAGGCCCCCTACTCCAACTTCGGCGACTGGGTGGACCTGGCCGCCCCCGGCGGCGACATGTCCGCGGACGCCAATGTCGACGGCTTCAGCGACGGCGTTCTCAGCACCTACGTAAACGAAAGGAAAGGAGGCAACGAACTCTCTCCCAGCTACGCCTCGCTGCAGGGCACCTCCATGGCCAGCCCCCACGCCAGCGGCGTCTTCGCGCTGATGAAAGCCGTCAACCCCCAGCTGACTCCGGACGATATCGACGCCCTGCTGGCCAGTGGCCAGCTCACCACCGATCTGGGGGACACCGGTCGCGACCCAGTCTACGGTTACGGCCTGCTGGATGCCTACAAAGCTGTGCAGGCAGCGGGACAGGAACCCGCCGAACCGGTGATCACCGCCGATCCGGAAACCCTGAACTTCTCCGCCACCCTGACCGAACTCGAAGTGGAGATCCGCAATATCGGTGCCGACAGCGCCTCCCTATCCGGCGATCCCCTGCCGGGCGCCACTTGGATCAGCAACGTGGAAGCCGTATCCGTGGACGACAAGGGATTCGGGACCTACAGAGTCAGCGTCGATCGCAGCGATATGACCGACGGTATCTACAACAGCGAAGTGGTCTTCCCCATGAACGGCACGGAGAACTACCACCTGCCGGTGAACCTGCAGGTGCAGATGGGCGGCACCGCCAGCGGCAACTACGCCGGATACCTGTATATCCTACTGCTCAAGGCCACCGACGAGGACGGCGACGGCGTGTCCGACTACGAGACTGTCCGCCAACTGGCCAAGTCCACCGACAATGGCGAGTACACCTTCGAGTTCACCGGCGTGGAGCCCGGCAACTACGCCATCGCCGCCGGCTCCGACCTCAATGCCAACGGCTTTATTTGCGATCCGGGAGAGGCCTGCGGCTACTACCCCGCCGGCAGCCAGGAGGACAGCGTCACCGTCGACCGGGACCTGGAAAACCTCAGCCTGATCGCCAGCTACTATAGCGACGCGGACGCCAGTGCCAGCAGCGCGGGCGGGGAGCAAACCGGCCAGCGCAGGCCCATCGCCAAACTTAAAATCCGGCGGGCTGAATGACCCGGGGCGGCCCTTGGCCGCCCGTCAGCGCTTTCCCGGTATCAGGACCTTCGCATCGCGATCGTTACAGCATTGGGCTCGAGAGCCGGCGGATACTTTTCAGCTTGTTCCAAAGCCATCCCATCATAAAATTCAGCTTTGCAAAATACCCATGGAATAGCTGTTCGGACTCACCTTCAACACAATCCGGTGCCTCTAGTAGATGAATAATGAAATATTCAAAGCCCCCTGGAGCCGCCAGCTCAAATGGATTACCACACTGTCTTCGGCGCTGTTGCTGGGTATTCCATTGGTGGTCCTCGCCAAAATACCGCCAGCCGAAATGGCCTGGCGGTCGGGCATGGTGCTGCTGCCACTGGCTATACTGGCCGCCTGCGCCTTCTTTGCCATTCGCGGGTACGTTATCGACGGCAATGCGCTGCTGATCTGCCGCCCCGGCTGGAAAACACGGATTTCCCTGCAGGGCCTGCAGGAAGTGGCCGCGGATCCGAAGGCCATGGACGGCTCCATCCGGGTTTTCGGCAATGGCGGCCTGTTCTGTTTTGCCGGCCTCTATCGCAATTCCAGGCTGGGCCGCTACCGGGCTTTCGCCACTGACCAGGCACGAGCCGTGGTGCTAAAATTTCCCGGGCGTACCCTCGTAGTCACGCCGGGCGACCCGCAAAAGTTTGTCGCCATCCTGGAAAACAATAAAAAGCTGATAGAGAAACCGATAGATGAAAAATAGCTTTCTGCCCCTACTGTTATCCCTTCTATTCCTACCCCTCGCCGCCAGTGCCCAGTCCTCTTGCGTGATTTTGCTGCACGGCCTGGGAAAATCCAGCGGCTCCATGGAAAAAATGGAAGAAGCCATCGCAGCGGTGGGCTTTACCACCGTGAATGTGAGCTACCCCTCCACCGACCACCCGATCGAGGAACTGGCCGGCCCGGCGATCGCCCCGGCGCTGGACCAGTGCCGGGACCACGACCAGGTAAATTTCGTCACCCATTCCCTGGGCGGTATCCTGGTGCGGCAATACCTGAGCCAGGTGCAGATCGAAAACCTGAACCGGGTAGTGATGCTGGGCCCGCCCAACAAGGGCAGTGAGGTAGTGGACAATCTGGGCGATTTCCCCGGCTTCCACTTTATCCTCGGCGATGCCGGCCTACAACTGGGTACCGGCGCCCTCAGCGTGCCCAAAAAACTCGGCGCCGCGGAATTCGATGTGGGCATTATCGCCGGTACCCGCAGTATCAATTTGATCCTCTCGCAGATGGTTCCCGATATCGACGACGGCAAAGTCTCGGTGGAGAGCACCAAACTCGAAGGCATGAGCGACCACCTGGAAATGCCGGTGACTCACGTATTCATGATGAAAAACAGAAAAGTGATCGACCAGGTCATCCACTACCTGAAAAACGGAGAATTCAGTCGAGAATGATTCACTGGCAGTGGCGGTCCTTTGAACAGCTTTCCCTCCAACAGCTCTACCAAGTTCTCAGGGCACGGCAGGAAGTCTTTACCGTGGAGCAGGATTGTGCCTATCAGGATGCCGACAACCTCGACCGGTATTCCTGGCACTTGGCAGGTTGGCATGGGAACCCGGAAAAACACGAACTGGTCGCCTATTTACGGGTGGTGTTTCCCGGCAGAAAATATGCCGAACCGGCCATCGGCCGAGTGCTCACCCTGGCCTCTCACCGGGGCACCGGCCTGGGCAGAGAGTTGATGCGGCAGGCAATCGACTGCACCGCCCGGGAATATCCCGATACGCCAATCCGTATTTCCGCACAACAGCATCTTGAGTATTTTTACCGCGAATTCGGTTTCGAGCGGGTATCCGATCCCTATGACGAAGACGGGATACCGCATATCGAGATGTTGCACGTCCCCCGCAGCCCGGGAAGCCACTGACAACGGGGCGAATTCTAACGGAAATGGCACAAGCGAATGGAGGCCGCCGGTCAGCTGCGTGGTACCGAGCCGGAGTTGCGCATCAACTAGCTCTCGGAATTTACCCAGCGCGAGCAGTGCGATATCTCCAAGGCGCGGCGGAATCCCGGCTTTACGTCTGAGTCCCCCCGTTGTGCCGCTCTGCGAGCCCTGCGCTATCTCACTCACTATCGCAGCTGACGATCCATTACCCTTCTTTCTTCACCCTTTGCGACCAAATATTGGTCAATATGGTTAAATTACAACCCGACCCAGAAGATCAAACAAACCCTCCGCCCCGGTGGAACATGCAGTCGGCAATCCACTGCAACTATTTTGAAGGCTGCGTCGTATCCCCTGGTTGAGTTCAACAATAAAACAGGGGCTGCCATGAAACATTCCACTATTTTCAACGTCTTGACTCTGGCTTCCGTGCTGGCGCTTTCGGCCTGTGGGGGCGGTGGTGGAGGCGGGGGTAACGACGACGCACCAACGCCCACACCCACGCCCACGCCCACGCCAACGCCTGATCCGGTCGAACCCGTATCGGCCACCTTTGAAAAATCGCTGACAACCATGGGGTCAACCTTCAGTGTCGATGGGGAGGTGACACTGCTGCGCAATGACGCTGACGAACTTTCGCTGGAAAATCTCGACATGAGCGGGTTCACCCTCTACACATTCGACAATGACCCGCTAAACAGCTCCGTCTGCACCGCCAGCTGCGTCGATAACTGGCCCCCCCTGATCGCCACCGACAGCGACACGGCGGTAGCGCCACTGTCGATCATCACTCGAGATGACGGCAACCGCCAGTGGGCACTGCGCGGCAAGCCGCTGTACTTTTTCGCGGGAGACAGCGCCGCGGGTGAAGTCAACGGCGAAGGGGTTGGCGGCGTCTGGGATACCGCCCTGGCCGAACCGATCGCACAGACGAATGACGCAGGCGAAGGGGTGTTTTTCACGGCCTCCGGACAAATCGGGGTCAGCACCATGGACAGCGACACGGTATTCAGTGCCGCCCAGGAGGACCGCCTCGGCTTCGCCCTGTACACCTTCGACGTCGATGCACCCGGCGAATCCAACTGCAACGACACCTGCCTCGACAACTGGCCGGCACTGCTCGCCGAAGAGGGCGATGTCGCCGCGACACCCTACAGCCTGATTGAACGGAAACTCGGCAGCGACGGAGAGACCGCGCTGCAATGGGCCTACCAGGGAATGCCGCTCTATTTCTACAAAGGAGATACCGCGCCCGGCTCCACGCTCGGCGATGGCGTGGGTGACGTCTGGCACCTGGCGCGGCCGCAAAACACCCAGATTGTCGATTCCGAACGCGGCTCGACCCTGGCGGTCAGCGGCCTGGCAATGAGTACCGACGACGACGCGGTCGAGCCGGAAGCGGTACCGCAGCACGGCTTTGCCCTCTACACCTTTGATCCGGACACCAGCGGCGTCAGCAACTGCTCAGACGACTGCCTGGCCGCCTGGCCGGCGCTGATCGCCTACCCGGGTGCCGTGGCAACCCCGCCCTTCTCCCTGGTTGAGCGCAGCCCCGGCGTCATGCAGTGGGCTGTCAACGGCAAGCCGCTGTACACCTTCATCAGCGACGTGGAACCCGGCGATGTGACCGGCGACGGCGTGGGCGATGTCTGGCACCTGGCGCGCTTTGCTCCGGTCGCCGTGGCCACGGTGACACTGAACGACGAGGAGATTGAGGCGTTTACCGCCCATGGCGAACTTATCGATGAGAGCGGTACACCAAGCGATACATACCAGGACTACACCCTCTACACCTTTGACGATGATACCGATGGTGTCTCCACCTGTTTCGACACCTGCGCCGACATCTGGCCACCACTGTTCGCAACCGCCGATGCCCAAGACTTCGGCGACTTCACCGTCACCCGACGCGACGATCCCAGCACCACCGAGGATGACGACAGCGAGGTATACCAGTGGGCCTACAAAGGGGAGCCCCTGTACTTTTTTGCCTCCGATAGCGGCCCACGCGATACCGCCGGCGAATACGGGACCTGGCACGTAGCGGTTCCCTAAAGGGCATCTCTAAACAGGACACCTCTAAAAATTGCCATTTGAACTGGTGAGGACTCCAGAGTCTTTCGGTGCGCGCGGCGCACCCTACGGACGCAATTAATAGAGGTGGCCTGAATCATCAGGCCGGGCCCGCCCGGCCCTGTGTGTCGAATCCCGCTCTACGTTTTTGAGGAATTCACAGTGAATGCAAAACCCATCTATATCCTGTTGCTGGCGCTGATATTGTCAGCCTGCGATGCGGGTTCCGGGGAAGGCCTGGACGAAAACGGCATTCCCCTGGAACCGAACAACGAGGAGGAGGCTCCCAGTGAAGAGGACCCTCCAACTGAAGAGCCCCCCGCCGAAGAGCCTCCAAGTGAAGAGCCTCCGGATGAGGAGCCCCCGGCTGAGGAGCCCGCCGACGGCGTCACGCTGGCCGAGCTGCAAACCGATATCTTCAGTCCCATCTGTGCCCAGTGCCATGTCGGCAGTGGCGCGCCCCAGGGACTGCGTCTCGACAGTGAAGAGAACAGCTATAACTTTCTCGTCGATCAACCTTCCAATGAAGACTCCAGCCTGCTGCGGGTCGATCCAGGCAATCCCGATAACAGCTATCTGGTGCACAAGATTGAGGGCCGCTCCTCGATTGTCGGCAGCCGTATGCCACTGGGCCAGGACCCGCTTTCCGACGCCGATATCCAGCGTATTCGCGATTGGGTCGCCAACGGCGCACCGCGCACCGGCACCGGTGACGCAAGTACAACGGTCACCGCATCTGCATTCGAATCCGGCGAAACCAAGGCAGTGTTCGGGATGCACTTCAGCCGCGCCCTCGACCCCGCGACCCTGAATAAAAACGCTGTGCTTCTGCAGTTCATTTTCGAGGATTTCACCCAGGTCGCCAACACGGATGACTATGATCTGCATCTTGTTGCCGGCCAGGATTTAATCCTGGAAATGAACACCGAACCTTATGCGTCGGCCAAAGCTATCGACATTCGCTTTAACAGTCCACTCACCGGCACCGTTCTCGACTTCCGTGGACGGGTTCTGGACGGTGACGCCAATGACATTGACGGGGGGGAGCAGCACCATGTCCTGGACCTTTAAAAAGACCGCAACCGCGTTTGCAGCGCTGTTGTTTGCAATACTATTGGCGCCGGCACAAGCGGAGCCCTATCTCGCCTTCAAGACCGGCAACAAGTGCTCCGCCTGTCATGTCAACCCCATCGGCGGCGGTGCACGCAACACTTTCGGCAACTATTACGGCACTCATGTGCTGCCGGCACTTCCCGGCGACACACAGGGTTTCGATTCCGGCAGCCTGACTGAGAGTGTGCGCGTCGGCGCCAATCTGCGCGCGAACTTCCAACGTCACGAGGAGGACAATGCCGATGCAACACAGGGATTTGAAACCCAAAGTGCCCAGGTGTATCTGCACTTTCAACCCAAGGGCTCCCGGTTTTCATTTTACCTTGATGAGCAGATCGCACCGGGAGCGGCGTTAAATCGTGAAGCGTTTGTCATGGCGAAATTATCCGGCAATCACTACCTCAAAGCCGGAAAAATCATGCTGCCCTATGGCATCCGCCTTGAGGATGACAGCGCCTTTATTCGCGAGGCGACCCAAATCACCTTCGACAACAGCGACAACGGCGTCGAGCTGGGACTGGATTTTGACAAGGCACTGTTTAACGTTGTGCTGAGTAACGGCACTGGTGCGACAAACAACGATGACGACAGGTTTCAATATGTCGTACGCGGTGAATATGTCGAAAGAAACTGGCGTGTCGGTGGCAGCGCGCTGGTCAATGAGTCCACCTCCGGAACGCGCAGGATATGGGGTGTTTTCGCGGGGGCCCACCTTTACGGCTTTACCCTGCTCGCCGAAGTGGACCAGATCATGGATGAATCGTTAATCAATGCATTTGGCGACGAGACAGAACAAATTGTGACGCTATTTGAGGTTAACCGGGAACTGGGCAAAGGCATGAACCTGAAGGTCACGCACGAGACCTTTGATCCGGAGAGCAACACCGACAACAACGAGCGTACGCGCAGTTCCGTCCTGCTCGAGTACACGCCCTTTGCGAACGTCCAGCTGCGCGGTGGCATTCGTACCGGCGATGACATACCACAGAGAGATCAGGGAAACTTCAAGGATCTGTTTGTGCAGGCGCACTTGTATTTCTGAGGATAGGGACAACCCCTTCTCCTTGTAGGAGCGGCCCACGGCCGCGATCAGTTTCCGCTACGTAGCTAAGCCGATCGCGGCCAACGGCCGTTCCTACAGGAAAATATCGGCGACCGCCACCAGCCACCCGCTCGCCACGTTGTGAAATAGCTTCTAAGAATCTGTTCATAATCTCTGACGAGGCTGGCAGACTGGGTGGGATGGCCCTTTGCGGGACCGTATGAGGCAGGGATGCCGATTACGCGCGTACAGGGATGTATTTAGGGGGGGCGCCCAGCCCGTGGCCCGCAAAGGGCCATCCCACCCAGTCACGCTCAGAAACGTAAGATTATGAA
>NZ_JBOFOC010000074.1:0-6938 GCF_051659245.1 Microbulbifer sp. | reverse complement strand
CACGCCCGCGATCGGCGGCGGGGATTCAATAAGCGCCGATCGCGGGCATGGCCCGCTCCTACATTGCCTCTAGGCCACCTGCGTTTCCACCCGCAGCCAGTCGTCTTCCAACTCCAGTACGAGCCTGTCCCCACAGAGTAATTCCCCCACCCCGGCGGGGGTGCCGGTGAGCACCACGTCCCCGGGCAGCAGAGTGAAATGGCTGCTGATATAGGCCACCAGATCGAGGATCGGGGTGAGCATATGTCCGGTCTTGCCCCGCTGGCGCAGTTCGCCGTTCAGCCACAGGGAATAGGTGAGGTTGTCCCAGTCCGGCAGCCAGTCCAGTTTGACGAAAGGGGACAGCGGGCAGGCGCCGTCGAAACCCTTGGCCTTTTCCCAGGGGTGCCCCTGCTTCTTCAGCTGTCCCTGCAGTTCCCGCAGGGTGAGGTCCAGCGCCAGGCCCAGACCGGCGACGGCGCCGGGAACGTCCGCCGGGTTGGCACCGCTCATGGGTGCGCCGATCAGCAGCGCCAGCTCCCCCTCGAAGTGGCAGCCGCCTCGGCCGCGGGGCAGGTGGATCGGCTCGGCCATGGGCACCGCTGCGGTGGCGGGCTTGATAAACAGCAGCGGCTCCTCCGGAACCGGGTTGTCCAACTCGGCGGCGTGGGCGGCATAGTTGCGCCCCACGCAGACGATTTTCCCCGTCGCCAGATCGCACGGGGTTCTACAGCTAAACTGGTGTCGGTACATAACTGTTTTCGATGGTTAGGATAGGGATTTCGAATTAAGCGCCACAGGGCGCTTGTGGTATGATCGCGCCCTCGCCGGGCTCCCGGCTTCCCGGATTTTACCGCCAATCCTGTCGCCCACTGTCAAGAGAGTGTATATGGCTCCGCCCACCCACCAAAAAGAGTCCCTGCAAAAAGACAAGATCCACATCCTGCTGCTGGAGGGGGTCCACCAGTCCTCGGTGGATCTGCTGGCTTCCCGCGGTTACACCAATGTGGAGTATCTCAAGACTTCGCTGCCGGAAGAGCAGTTGATCGAGAAAATTGCCGACGCTCACTTTATCGGCATCCGTTCGCGCACCCAACTGACCCGCAAGGTGCTGGAGAACGCCCCCAAGCTGATCGCCATCGGCTGCTTCTGTATCGGCACCAACCAGGTGGACCTGCAGGCGGCTACTGAACTGGGCATCGCGGTGTTCAACGCGCCCTACTCGAACACCCGCAGCGTGGCGGAGCTGATTATCGCGGAGAGTATCCTGATGCTGCGCGGCATCCCGCAGAAGAACGCCGTCTGCCACCGCGGTGGCTGGCTCAAGTCCGCCGCCGGCTCCTTCGAGGCGCGGGGCAAGACCCTGGGGCTCGTCGGCTACGGCGCCATTGGCTCCCAGGTATCGGTGATGGCGGAGGCCTTGGGTATGCGGGTGATCTTCTACGACGTGATCACCAAACTGCCGCTGGGCAACGCCAGTCAGATAAACTCCCTCGACGAACTGCTGGCACAGGCGGATGTGGTCTCCCTGCACGTGCCGGAACTGCCGTCCACCAGGATGATGATCGGCGCAAAACAGATAGCGCACATGAAACCCGGCGCCATCCTGCTCAACGCCTCCCGCGGTACCGTGGTGGATATCGACGCGCTGGCCGAGGCGCTGAAAAGCGGGCATCTGGCCGGCGCCGCCATCGATGTCTTCCCGGTGGAGCCCCGGGGCAACGACGACGAGTTCCAGTCCCCCCTGCGCGATATCGACAGCGCGCTGCTTACCCCGCATATCGGCGGCTCCACCATGGAGGCGCAGGAGAATATCGGCACCGAGGTGGCGGAGAAACTCTCCCACTATTCCGATAACGGCACCACCACCAGCTCGGTGAATTTCCCCGAGGTGGCGCTGCCCAGTCATGTGGGCGCGCACCGGCTGCTGCACATTCACAAGAACGTGCCCGGCGTGCTCGGCGCCATCAACCAGGTGTTCTCGGAAAACAAAATCAACATTTCCGCGCAGTTCCTGCAGACCAACGAGATCCTGGGCTACGTGGTGATCGATGTGGATGCGGAATACTCGGACCTGGCGTTGGAAAAGCTGAAAAATATTCCCGGCACACTGCGCTGCCGGGTGTTGTTCTAAAGCATCCCTGCAGTTGCGATCGTAGGGTGCGCCGTGCGCACCGGAAGTACCGGTGAAATGGTGCGCACCCTACCGCAAACTGAATCCGATCATAGCGGCGCTCCCTGTGGGAGCCTGCCCGGCAGGCTCCCACAAACGATAGAGATTGATCGCGGCCACGGGCCGCTCCTACAATTGCGCTTTCCGCCGAACCCGGGGCTCCCGGCTCTCTGACCAGGTGTATCTCCCTTGCGCAACAACGACTCCGCCGCGGCCGGTCTGTTCGCCGGTATCAGCGCATTCCTGCTCTGGGGATTCGCGCCCTTGTACTTCAAGCTGCTCGATGGTATTTCCTCGCCGGAAATCCTCGCGCACCGCAGTATCTGGGCGCTGGTGCTTGCAGTGGCGATCCTCGCGCTGATCGGCAAGTTGCCGGATTTCCTCGCCACCCTGCGCTCGCGGGAGAAAATGGTCACCCTTTCCCTGTCGACCCTGCTGATCGGCGGCAACTGGCTGGTGTTTATCTGGGCCATTACCAGCAACCACCTGATGGATGCCAGCCTCGGCTACTACATCAACCCACTGATCAGTGTGCTGCTGGGCGTACTGATACTGGGGGAACGGCTGCGCCGCCTGCAGTGGCTGGCGGTGGGACTGGCGGCAGCGGGCATCGCCCACGACCTCTGGCAGTTCGGACGGCTGCCGGTGGCGGCCCTGATCCTGGCATTCTCCTTCGGCTTCTACGGCTTGGTGCGCAAGCGGGCGCCGGTGGACAGCCTCACCGGGCTTGCCGTGGAAACCCTGTACATGTTCCCGCTGGCCGCACTCTATCTCCTGTGGAGTGACAGCCCCAGCAGCGACCTGCCCGGCAACAGCTGGCAACTGAACGGCCTGCTGTTGCTGGCCGGCCCGGTAACCCTGACACCGCTGCTGCTGTTCAATATCGCCACCCGCCGGCTCAACCTCTCCACGGTGGGATTCCTGCAATACCTGGCACCCACCCTGCATCTGCTGCTCGCCACGCTGGCGTTCGGCGAGCCCTTCGGCGAGGGCAAGCTGGTCACCTTCGCACTGGTGTGGCTGGGGCTGCTGCTCTATTCCTTCGATGCGCTGGCGCAACGGCGGAGACTGGAGCTGAAGAGAAAAGCCTTGGCTTGAGCAGCGGCAGCTTCTCCCCGTTGCCCGCTGGCCGCGGGATTTCGAGCGCGAACGCGGCGAGCTGGAGTGGCAGGCCCTGGATGCCCGCCTGCGCCTGCTGCAATCCCAGGTAACGCCGCACTTCCCTGTTCAACACCCTGGCCAATGTGCGCGAGCGTGGAATCCGCCGCGCCCCGGGCACCGGCGCTGTGCATGTATTGAGAACCAATACATTGAAATGGGGAGCGGAGGTTCCCTATCTTACGCGCCAAGAGCTGCTCGTTGGAGATTCCCCGCCTTCGGAGTGAACGCTCTCCCCCGGAACGAGACTCCGCTTCCAACACGAGAAGCGAGGTCTTCAACTTTACAGGAGGTGTGTTATGAAGTGTTACCGTTCTCGTGCCCTCGTGTCGCTTGGGCTCATGTGCCTGGCGGCATTTGTATTATCGCCAACCGTTGCCTCCGCGCAGAACCTGGACACGGAGCTCGCGTGGTGGATGGACTACGTGCCGGACTCGGCGCTGCTCTCGGAACTCACGATCCCGGGCACGCATGACTCGGGTGCGATGCACGAGCCGTGGCCGGGTACCGCCAAGTGTCAGAACCTGACGATCGCCCAGCAGCTCGATTCCGGAGTCCGCTACCTCGACATCCGCCTGCGTCACTACGAGGACTCCCTCGTCGTCCACCACGGCTCCGTGTACCAGCACATGAACTTCGACGACGTCCTCACGATGGTCACGGCGTTCCTCGCCGCGCACCCGAGCGAGACCGTCATCATGCAGGTCAAGGAGGAGTACGACCCGCACAACAACACGCGGTCGTTCGAGCAGACCTTCAACTCGTACGCCAACGCTCCGGCGTACAGCAGCTACTGGTGGCGCCATAGCTACATCCCAACCCTCGGAGAGGTACGCGGCCGGATCGTGCTGCTGCGCCGCTTCTCGGGCTCGTTCTGGGTCTCGGGCGGGATCGACGTGACCAACTGGGCCGACAACGCGCGCTTCACCCGCTACGACACCCGGAGCCACGCGATCGAGGTGCAGGACTACTACAACGTGAACGCGTCGACCAACGACAACAAGATTCGCGAGATCGGGGGGATGCTCAACGACGCGCAGGCGGACAGCGCGGGGAGCCTCTTCCTCAACTTCACGAGCGGCGTCAAGCCGGTGTGGGGCGTCCCCAGCATCCCCGCCGTCTCGGGCGACGTCAACAATTGGCTGCGCCACTACTTCGACAACGTGGCGGCCAGCAACGCGCACCACGGCGTCGTGATCTCGGACTTCATCACCGCGGACCTGGTGCGGGCCGAGCTGCGGGCGTACTTCTACTGAGCCGGACGCGCCTGGAGCCACACCCTTCGCGCCGGGGGGTGCGGCTCGGTTCGGCGGTTCGATGGCCCCGGGTCCCGTGCCGTCCACCGGAAAACCCTGAAAACAATAAAAGCGGGAGAGGGGAGCAGTTGGCTCAAACGTTTAGCCAATCATCCAGCGCTTTCAGTATCTGGTGCCTATAGGGCTGGGTCTCGTTGATCATCTGGTGGCGCGCGCCGCGCACTATCACCCGCTTGCTGTTGGGAAAGCGGTCGCGCACGACGCGCATGTTGTAGCGCCAGGAGACGGTCTCGTCGCCGGTGCCTTGTATCACCAGAATCGGTTTGGGATTTTTCGCGGTTTTGGGGAAGGTGTTGAGCCAGTCCACCATGGCGGTGAGCCAGCGCATGGACATCACCGGAGACTGAAGCGGGTCCCGGTGCGCCTGGCGGCGGGCGAACTCGGCGTCGTGGGTGTTGATGTTGAAACCGCGGTCGGGATTCGCCAGAAAGAAGCGGCCCAGGTAATACCGCCACTTGCGCAGATGCCAGCGCGCCGGGCGCACCAGCGGCGCCAGCAGAAAGATCTTGTCGAACGGCTGCCAGCAGCTGTATTGCAGGTAGGCCAGCAGCGCCGCGCCGCCGGTACTTTGCCCGAGGGCGTGCCAGGGGCCCGGCAGCTTATCGCGGGCGATATGCAGCAGCGCCTCCAGGGCCTGGCGGTACTGCAGAAAGGTATCGATGGCCACCGGCTCGCCGCTGGAGAGGCCGTGGCCCGGGAAATCGAAAACCACTACGTTGAGATCGCGCTCGAGGCCGAAGCGAACGGCGGAACCGTAAATACCGGTATGATCGAAATAGCCGTGGCAGATAAACAGGGTACCGCGGGGCTTTTCCACCAGCCAGTACTGGGCCACCAGCTCAAAACCCGCCGCCTCGAAAGTGCCTACCCCGGTCCTGTGGGCCAGGGGAAACTGCAGGTCGTAGTAGTTCCGATACTCCTGCAGGGCCGGCAGCAGCGGACCCTCACCGTTGCCGCTGAAATCCAGCTCGGGCAACTGCTCGCGCAGGGCCGAATAGTCCGGGCGCTTGATGACCGGGCTGTGTTCGACGGTAGTGATATCTTGCAGGAGGTCCATTGGATCAATGGTACTGCATTTGCGGACCTGCGGCCCCCTCCCCCACAAGCGGGAGAGGGGAGCTGATCTTTCCAGGATTTACCTGATCTGCGGCTCCAGTTCGCCGGTCTCGTAGCGCTTGGACATATCCTCCAGGCCGACGGGGCGTATCCTGCTGGCATTGCCGGCGGTGCCGAAAGCCTCGTAGCGGGCTATGCAGATGTCCCTCATGGCCTCTATGGTGGCTTTGAGGAATTTGCGCGGGTCGAATTCGGAGGGGTTCTGGGCCAGGAAGCGGCGGGTCGCGCCGGTGGAGGCCAGGCGGAGGTCGGTGTCCACATTCACCTTGCGCACGCCGTGCTTGATGCCCTCGCAGATCTGCTCCACCGGCACGCCATAGGTCTCGGGAATCTCGCCGCCAAATTCGTTGATTACGGCCAGCCACTCCTGGGGTACCGAGGAGGAACCGTGCATCACCAGATGGGTGCCGGGTATGCGCGCGTGGATTTCTTTGATGCGGTCGATCGCCAAGATGTCGCCAGTGGGCGGGCGGCTGAATTTGTAGGCGCCGTGGCTGGTGCCGCAGGCGATGGCCAGCGCATCCACCCGGGTTTTGCGCACAAAGTCCGCCGCTTCTTCCGGGTCGGTCAGCAGTTGGTCGTGGGACAATTTGCCCTCGGCCCCCACGCCGTCCTCCTCGCCGGCCATACCGGTTTCCAGCGAGCCCAGGCAACCCAGCTCCCCTTCCACGGACACTCCGCAGGCGTGGGCCATCTCCACCGCGCGCCGGGTGACGTCCACATTGTATTCGTAGGAGGCCGGGGTCTTGCCGTCCTCCTGCAGGGAGCCGTCCATCATTACCGAACTGAAACCCAGCTGGATGGAGCGCTGACACACCGCCGGGCTGGTGCCGTGGTCCTGGTGCATTACCACCGGGATTTCCGGGAACTCCTCGATGGCGGCGAGGATCAGGTGGCGCAGGAAGGGGGCGCCGGCATATTTGCGCGCGCCGGCGGAGGCCTGCACGATCACCGGCGAATCGGTCTGCTTCGCCGCCTCCATGATCGCGCGCATCTGTTCCAGGTTGTTGACGTTGAACGCGGGCACGCCGTAGCCGTATTCGGCAGCGTGGTCCAGCAGTTGGCGCAAGCTGATTAGAGCCATGGAAATTACCTTTCTCGTCGGTGCGAAATGCTAAAAGCTAATAATTATTTTTGATGGTTTGTTTGTAGGAGCGGGCCATGCCCGCGATCGGCGCTGGCGGAACCTTCGATCG
>NZ_JBOFOC010000073.1:0-41427 GCF_051659245.1 Microbulbifer sp. | reverse complement strand
CGGGCGACAGGCGGCCTATGTGAACAAGTTGGAAGGGCGTAGGGGCTCCCTGTGGGAAGGGCGTTTCAAGGCCAGTGTGGTGCAGGCGGACACATACTTTCTAGCCTGCTGCCGCTACATCGAGTTGAATCCGGTGCGCTCGGGTATGGTGCGCGGGCCGAGGCAGTACAAGTGGTCCAGCTACAGGGCGCGGATCGGGGTGGAGAAAGGGTTTGAACTGGACAGCCACGAGGAGCTGAGGCGCCTCGGGCGGAGTAGTAAGGAACGGATAGAGGCCTACAGGGAGTTTGTCCGGACCGGAGTGTCTGCGGATGAACTGGCGTTTCTGAGTGAGGCTTGGTCGCGAAACCAACTGACCGGCAACAGCCGGTTTGTGGACGAGATTGAGCGAAGAGTCGGCCTGCGTATCGAGCACCGCCGGCCCGGAAGACGGCGAATAGCAGCGGACCTGGAGGGCTAGTGGCGGGACTTGGTTGGGGGGCGCTCGATGACCTACAATGGTGGTCATATAACCGCTAAAGGAGGTCGAAATGATAGAGGCTCTAGTGGGATCGGAAGGTGCCGAACGGACCTTGCTGTTTGTCGAGGCCAGGGAAGCTGGATACGCGCGGGAGATCAGCGAATTGTACGGAATCAGTTTGAATGTGGTGCAGAAGCACCTCTACCGGATGGAAGCCGGTGGTCTGCTGGTGAGCGAGACGGTTGGGCGTACCCGGGTGTTCCGCTTCAATCCGCGGTTCCCGTTTCTTGCTGAAACCCGGGCCTTGTTGCGCGCGGTATTGATGCGCTTGCCCGAATCCTTGCGCAAGGAGTTGCTGATGAATCGCCGCCGCCCGAGGCGCACCGGTAAGACGCTGTGAACATTGCCAATTTATCGCGTGCGGAGCTGGCGGCCTGGATCTGCCAGGCCCTGGAGACGGAGGGTGTGCAGGTGGTGCTTACCGGCGGATCCTGCGTGTCCATCTATTCGGTGGAGGCCTATGTCTCCCATGATATCGACTTTGTGGACGTGAGCTATGCGACCTCCCGGAAGATAAAGGGGGTGCTGGAAAAGCTGGGCTTTCAGTCGCCGCAGCCGGGGCGCAGATACTTCGAACGAAAAGACTGTGCCTATTCCGTGGAGTTCCCCAGTGCACCGCTGGCTATTGGCGACGAACAGATAGAGCTGTCCCGGACGTCGGAGATGCAAACAGCGCAAGGTGTCCTAAGGCTGCTTTCCCCTACGGATTGTGTCAAGGACCGGCTGAGCCATTACTGCCACTGGAAGGATGCCCAAGGGCTGGAGCAGGCACTACTGGTAGCAAGGCGACAGCCGGTCAACATGGCCGAAGTAGAACGGTGGTTGAAAACTGAGGGGTTTCCGGAAGTGTACAAGGAGTTTTCCAGTCGTTTACAGGGCAACGAAGAAGCCAATAGCGGGTTTCGCCGCTAGCAGGCTCCTACAGAGAGCATTTTTAGCCAGGGTTTTTCGAAGTCCTGGAAACGGAGTTTTTTAGAATTTTAATCGGGGAGCAGAAATAATGTTGCAACGTTGGGGAATGCTGGCGGCGTTTTGGTTTTGTGCATTTACTGCACCGGCGGTCGTCGTGGCTCAGGAGGAAGCGCTCTGCGCGGAGGTACGCATAGAGATACTCCAGGAACTGACCCTGGAGCGCCAGGGCTTCGAAGCCATAATGCGCATCACCAACAGCCTGGATACCTATTCCATCGAGGATATCGCCATCACGGTCAATTTTACCGATGGCGAGGGCAATGCGGTCACCGCCACCTCGGATACCTCTGACAGCGATGCGGCCTTCTTTATCCGCGTGGACGATACCCGGAATGTGAACTCCCTGGTAACCGCAGACGATGGAGCGGTGACCGACGGCGTCATCAGCGCCGGCAATGTGGGCGAGTTCCGCTGGCTGATAGTGCCCACGGCCAATGCCGCGGGCCAGACCGATAACGGCGAGCTGTATTTTGTCGGCGCCACCCTGTCCTACGCCTACGGCGGCAAGGAGGAGGTGGTGCAGGTGGCGCCGGACTCCATCGTGGTGAAGCCCCAGCCGCTGATGACCCTGGATTACTTCTTGACCCAGGAAGTGATCGGCGATGACGCCTTTACCACAGAGATAGAACCGCCGGAGCCGTACACCCTGGGTGTGCGCATCGACAACAGCGGCTACGGATCTGCCAATAATGTCAAAATCGAATCCGCCCAGCCCAGGATCGTCGACAACGAGCAGGGCCTGGCCACCGACTTCACCATTATCGAGAGCTTTGTGGAAAACCAGCCGGCGGAACCCAGCCTGTTGATCAATTTCGGTGAAATAGCGCCACAGAGCGTGAAGGCCGGGCGCTGGGTGATGGAGTCCACCCTGTCCGGCAAATTCACTGCCTTCAGCGCCAGCTTTACCCACGCCGACGAACTGGGCGGCGAGTTGACCTCCCTGGTCGAAGCTACCAATGCGCATCTGCTGGTGGAAGATGTGCTGGTGGACCTGCCGGGTCGCGACTCAGTACAGGATTTCCTGGCCTACGGCGCCGATGAAAACTTTTACGTTTACGAGAGCGAGAGCACCGGCGCGAACTTGGCCCTGTGCAAAAGCTGCGCGGCGGTGACTCCGCTCAGCTACAGCCTGGGCGCCGAGAGCGGCGGCACGCGCAGTCTGAACGGCGGCGCGGAGGAGGGGTTCGGTTATGTTCAGGTGGCTGATCCCTATGCCGGCACCAAGGTGCTGCAAAAGGTGGTGCGCGATGACGGCAAGCAACTGCATGCGGCCAACTTCTGGCTCTCCAAGAAGCGCGCGGAGAACAACCGGGATTTCGATTACTTTATCAACCTGTTCGACTACGGTGCCACCGGCGCCTACACGCTGAATTTCATCGACGCGGTTGAGGCGCCCCAGGCGCCGGTGATCCAGGCCATCCAGGACCGGATCGGCCACGAGGGCGGGCAGATTGCTTTTCTGGTGCAGTCCTCCGACCCCAACGGCACCATCCCCTCCCTTTCCATCGCGCAGTTGCCGGCGGGCGCCACCTTTACCGATGGCGGCGACGGCACCGGTGTTTTCCGCTGGGAGCCGGCGGTGGGGCAGGCCGGAACCTACACCGTGCGTTTTACGGCCAGCGACGGCGAGCTCAGCAGCGAGCGCTCCGTGGGTCTGAAGGTCAACCCGTTCGATGACATCGATGGCGACGGCCTCAAGGATGCTTGGGAGATGGAGCACTTCGGGAACCTCGATGGCGACGGTAGCGGAGACTACGACGGTGACGGCCGCACCGATAAGGAGGAACACGATGCGGGCACCAACCCCAAGGTGCCGGAAGTTGCGCCGGGCGCGCCGCAGACAGCCGCTCCCCTGTACGACCAGGACGTACTCGACGGCGCGGCGGAGCTGCTGCCGGTGCTCAGTATCACCAATGGCGAACACGCGCCGGAGCTGGCGGTGGCCTACGAATTCGAGGTTTACGCCGATCAGTCGATGCTGCAGCGGGTGGCGCGGGCCTCGGTGCCCGAGGGCGCGGGTACCACCACCTGGGCGGTGGCGGCGGAGAACCTGCTGCCGGGCCAGGCGTTTGCGGACAACACCCTCTACTACTGGCGCGTGCGCGCAATCACCCTGGTGGACGGAACTGCGGGGGAGGTGCCGGTGGCATCCCTGTGGGTATCCAGCCGCTTCTTTGTCAACATCGCCAATGATGCCCCCACCGCTCCCGCCATTGTTGCGCCGCCGGTGAACAGCATCGTCGCGGAAACCCGGCCGCAGTTGATCGTAACCCACGCGTTCGACCTGGACCGGGATGCGCTCACCTACGGCTTTGACCTGCATCACGAGTCGGACCTGGAAACGCCCCTGGCCCAGGTGTCCGGGCTGCTGCCCGGCGGCAACTTCCAGACCCAATGGCAGGTGCCGAATCCGATGGAGGAGGACAGCGCCTACGTGTGGAAGGCCTGGGTTGAGGACGAGCACGGGGCGCGCACCGAGAGCGATGTCGGCACCTTCCTGGTCAGTACCCTGAACGACGCGCCCACGGCGCCGAGCGTGGTTTCCCCCAGCGGTCCGGTATTCAGCTGGCTGCCAAATAATGGCGTAGAACTGCGTGTGCGCAATGGTGAGGACCCGGAGCAACAGCCGCTCACTTATCAGTTCGAACTGGATACGGTGGCCGGCTTCGACAGCGGCTCGGCACTGGCTTCCGGCCCGGTGGCCGAGGGCGAAAACGAAACCGCCTGGGTGGCGGAGGGCCTGCAGGAGGACACCATCTACCACTGGCGGGTGAAGGCGAACGACGGGGAGATGGAGAGCGGCTGGGCCAGCGCCAGTTTTTCCGTCGACACGGAAAACGCCCCGCCGCCCACGCCCAGCCTGCACAACCCGGGTGCCGGTTCGGTGGTGGAGAGCCTGCGCCCGCTGTTTGAGGTAAACCCGGTGACCGACCCGGATGGCGATGCGGTTCAGTACAAGTTCGAAGTCTATTCCGATGCCGCGCTGACGCTGCTGGTGGCCAGCCAGCTGCAAACAGAAACCCAGTGGACCCCTGGATTCGATTTCAATGACAACAGCCACTACTATTGGCGCGCGCGGGCGGAAGACGCCAAGGGTGCGCCCAGCGACTGGAGCGCCGCGAACCAGTTTGCCATCAACCGGGCATCGGCCAATATTCCGCCGCAGATTTCCCTAGTGCTACCGGACGCGGATATCACGGTCAGCGGCCCCACGCTGTTGATCCAGTGGGTGGACAGCGACCCGGACAGCAGCGCCACAATCTCCCTCTACTACCACCACGAGGGCAGCCGGGTACTGATTGCAGACGGCATTCCCGAGGACGAGGACGGCGCCGGCGACCAGTATCGGTGGGACGTGTCCGGCCTGCTGCCCGGCAACTACACATTGCAAGCGGAAATCACCGATGGTGACACCACGGTGACCGCGGACGGCTGCTGCACCATCGTCGTTCCTTCACAGACATATAGTTGTACCGTGGTTTCGAATGTCTGGAACAACGGCTACCAGTTGGATGTGACGGTGACCAATGACGGCCCGGGTAGCATCGACGGCTGGACAGTGCAGCTCGACTTCGGCGAGCCGGCCAATGTCAACGGCAGTTGGAATGTCATCGAGAGCGGCGGTGGCACCGCGACGCCCTCGTTCAGCAACTGCTGTGATTGGAACGGCAACCTGGCGGAGGGGCAGAGCACTACTTTCGGTTTCCAGGGAACCCATGACGGCAGCTTTGAAACGCCGACCTGTTCCGGTGACGGTGGATCGAGCAGCAGTTCGTCTTCCAGTTCTTCCAGCAGCTCGTCCAGTTCCGGCGGCGGGGCCAATACGATCCTGGTGCGCGCGCTGGGCACCACCGGCACCGAGTCCATCACCCTGTCGGTGGGGGGCAGCCCGGTGCAGAGCTGGACGCTTTCCACCGCCATGATGGACTATTCGGCGAGCACGAGTCTGGACGGTGATGTCACGGTGGAATTCACCAACGACAACGACAACGACAACGATGGCGACGCCGACGTTCAGGTGGATTACATCCAGGTCAACGGCGATATCCGCCAGGCCGAGGACCAGAGCGAGAATACCGGCGCCTGGGACGGCTCCTGCGGTGCGGGTTCATTCAGCGAGTGGCTGCACTGCAACGGCCTGATCAACTTCGGTCCGGTGTCCGGATCGGGTTCGTCGTCCAGTAGCAGCAGCTCGAGCAGCAGCACCACCTCGAGTGGCGGCAGCCTGACCGGTTTCCACGTGGGAAATAACACCCGGATACGGCCATGATCGACGTGGTGAACGAGTCTACACCGGGCCATGCGCCGGCGGGATACGCGCAAAGCGCCTTCGGCAGCGACTGGATTATCGAGTCGTTCCGCCTGACGCGGCAGTATTGCCCGAACGCCACCCTGATTCTGAACTGGTGATGTCGGCGCACGACGATGTCGGCAACCGCGGCACGGTGATAGAGCAGGGCACCACGCTGCTGATCGATGCCAAAGGGCCGGAGGTCACCGCGCTGACCCTGAACCCTGGCGAGCCGCTGAAGGTCGACAAGCAGAACGGCCTGCCCGTAGAAGTGGTGCTGCGCCTGGACGACGAGGTCAAGCCGGGCGAAATGCCCACGCTGGTGCCGCTGATCGACAATGTCGAGGTCGCCGGCTTCGAAGGCGGCATCATCCTGGTGCGCGATGCCCAGTCCACGCAAGGTAGCCCCCTGTGGGTGGGCAGCTTTGCGCTGCCGGCCAGGACGACAGCGGCAACCCCGCGGTGGAAAACCTGCGTTTCGGCTATCAGGCGCCGGACGACCTGGACAATATCGGCAGCAAGATCCGTGTGCCGAACAATTTCCAGGTCTACCAGGGTGGCCTGCCGCCGCTGGATATTCCACGGAACCTCAAGGCCATCGCTTTCCAAGTCGATCTGCAGTGGCACGTTTACTGGCGCAATGCGGGAGATTCCGGCGCCGCGCTTTGACTTCACCACCGGGGGCGCCGCGGCGGTGCTGCCCGCGGCATCCGCGATGGCGGTGCTTCTCGGTCCCGGTGTACGCCTGGTATCCGCCGGGCGCAGACGGGCCCGAACTTTTGCCATAGATTCTGCAGGAGCGCATGATCGCAGCACTGTTCGAAGAGCACACCCTTCAACTCACAGAGGACGATACGCCATGAGGTTAAAAGGAAAGCAACTGATCCACAGCCTTCTGCTGCCATTTGTCGCCTCGTCCCGCGCCTACGGCTGCAGCGTCAACTACTGATCACCTGTACGGGAGTATTCCGTTGCGGAAAAAATGGATCGCGGCGCTGCGCAAACCGGCCGGCTTTGTGCTGATGGCCGTACTGATCGCGAGCGCTGTGGGCTACTACCAACAGAGGGATATTCCCACAGAAAAGGCGCCGCCCCTGACGGGCCGATCGCTGGAAGGGGAGTATCTAGACCTGCAGCGGATGACCGCCCGCGGGCCGGTGCTCATCTATTTCTGGGCCACCTGGTGTCCTTATTGTCGGGTGGTGTCACCGGCCATCGCCGACCTGACCGCCGATCACCAGGTCATCTCTGTGGCCATGCAGTCCGGCAGTCCCAGCGAAGTGACCGAATACCTGCAGCGTAACGACTTGCCGTTTCCCACCATCAACGACCCCGAAGGAGCGCTCAGCAACAGCTGGGGGATCCGCGTAACCCCCACTATGGTGATTGTCGACAGCGGTGGCAATGTCCGCTGGGTGACGTCGGGAGCCACCTCCAAATGGGGGCTGAAGCTGCGCCTGATGCTGACTGATTGACGATCGGTTGGCACTTAATATCAGGGCATGCTTCAAATGTAGGGTGCGCAGCTCGGCTTTGTAGGAGCGGGCCATGCCCGCGAATGGGGGTGGCTGTCCTGCAGGGCATGGCCCGCTCCTACGGTGGTTGACCAATTGTTCTGGGCCTGCCGGGGTGTCCACTTCGGATCGATTGCAGGTTGCCGATAAATTTCTCTTTCTGTTCTAAGGCGAATAAAGGAGCATTACAAAACCTGTGAGAACAACTTGCTTGAATTCCCTTCAGTTCTCTCCACCCACCCTTGGCCCCTCTGCCCCGGCCCCAGTGACCCGCACCATCCTGGCGCTCGCCCTGCGGGCGCCATGGCGTCCAAATTTCCTCGCTGCAAATTTGTCCGGCAAGCGGGAGAGGGAATCTTTGTTCATTCACACTGCAAAGAAAATCCAGCTGCCACTGACTTTCGGGCAAGTACTTTCTGTAGCAGATGCCGCCGCTGTGTGGTGTCGCTGTTACCTATTGTGACTTCCGGTTGTCTTTCGCCCGTGTCGGCGGCTTTTTCCACGTTCCGAGCCCAAGCTTGATACATATTTTTGCGTTTTCCCGATCTGTCGCCAGCCGGTAAGTATCTTTAATTATTACAGGCGTACCAGTCAGTGGTTATTGGGACCTTCAATCTGTCAGTTTGGACATTATTTAAATTAAAATAAAAAAATATAGGAAAATCATTAAATATCGTTATTGGCGGCTAGTAGCACACTAAATAATATACGGGTTGAATTTTCCGGCAAAATTGCAGATTTATGTCACAGTTTTTGCATCGGCCCTGTGGAAGTCTTCATACCTGCACGCAAGAACGCATGCATATAAATAAAAGGATTCAAGGGAGCTTTTATGAAAAACCACAGACACCTCGGGGTCCCCTCACTTCTGGCGCTGGCCATTGCCGCCACATCCAATCCACTGATTGCCCAGGAAGAAGTCCTCGAGGAGGTGATTACCATCGGTACCCGGGTCGAAGGTCGTACGGCGACGGACTCGGCCGTGCCTATCGATATTGTCACCGGAGAGGATTTTGTGAATCAGGGAGACACCGATCTCAATAACCTGCTGCGCAACATGGTACCCTCGTACAATGTTAATAACCAGCCGATCAGCGATGCGGCGAGCCTTGTCCGCCCGGCAAACCTGCGCGGCCTGGCCCCGGACCACACTTTGGTGCTGGTAAACGGCAAACGTCGCCACCGCGCTGCAGTAATTGCCTGGCTGGGCAACGGTGTCTCCGATGGCGCCCAGGGCCCGGATATTTCCCAGATTCCCGCCATCGCTCTGCAGCAGGTGGAAGTGCTGCGCGACGGCGCGGCGGCTCAGTACGGTTCCGATGCAATTGCCGGGGTGATGAACTTCAAGCTGAAGGATTCTCCGGACGGTGGTTCCATCGAAGTGAAAGCGGGTGAATTCTTCGAGGGCGACGGTACCCAGTTCACGGTGTCCGGCAACTACGGTATGCCGTTTACCGCCAACGGTTTTGCCAACGTCAGTTTTGAATACGGCAGTTCCGATGCCACCGACCGCAGCGTGCAGCGCAACGATGCCGCCGCGCTGATCGAAGCCGGCAACACCGCGGTCGCCGATCCCGCCCAGGTTTGGGGGCGACCGGAAATCGACGACGATCTCAAGACGGTGGTCAACCTGGGGGTCGATCTGGATGGAAGCAAGGAGTTTTACGCATTCGGCAACTACGGTAGCAAGCATGTGGACGGCGGCTTTTATTTCCGGAATCCGGAGACCCGTGAATCCGTCTTTGCATGGTATGAAAGAGACGCAAATGGAAATGTGATTGACCAAGGCCCATTGATTGCCGATCTGGATTCCAGCAACGGCCTCAATAGCTGTGTGGGTATGAGCCACGCAGATGCAATGGCGAGCGATGAGTGCTTTTCATTCCAGGAAATGTTCCCCGGCGGCTTTACCCCGCGCTTTGGCGGTGACGTTACCGACCTAGCCGGTGTCGCCGGCGTTCGCGGAGAGACAGACGGCGGCTGGCACTACGATATCAGTGCCGGCCTGGGCTACAACGATGTGGATTTCTTTATCTACAACACCGTCAACGCCTCCCTGGGGCCGCAGAGCCCGACTTCCTTTGATCCGGGCGCTTATACCCAGCTGGAAAAGAATTTCAATATCGATTTCGTCAAGGGATTCGATATCGGCTTGGCATCGGACTTGAGCCTGGCCACCGGTTTCGAGTGGCGCGACGAAGTGTTCGAGATTACCACCGGCGACCAGGCCTCTTATGAAATCGGCCCCCTGGCCGACCAGCGTTTTAGCGCGGCTTCCAATGGCTTTCCCGGTTTCGGTCCCCTGGCCGGCGGCCAGTGGAGCCGTTCCAATATCGCCACCTATATGGATATGGAAGCGAGTATCCTGGATCCCTGGCTGGTGGGCCTGGCGGTGCGCTTCGAGGATTTTGAAGACTTCGGCACCACTACCAATTTCAAACTGGCCACCAGTGTCGACATCAGCGATAGCGTAATGCTGCGCGGTGCCTACAGTACCGGCTTCCGCGCGCCGACACCGGGGCAGTCCAATGCCTTCAACGTTTCCACGGAATTCGATATCGAGCTGGGTGAACTGGTAAACAACGGCACTATTCCACCCACCAACGCGGTGGCACAGCTCCGCGGTGGCGAAGCACTCGACCCGGAGAAGTCCACCAACTGGACAGTGGGTACTGTGCTGGCCCTGGGGCCTGTGGATATCACCATCGATTATTTCAACATCGAAGTGGAAGATCGTATCGCCCCCTCCCAGCTCTATTCGCTGACCCAGGCGGAAATCGACGGCCTGGTTGCCTCCGGAGTGACCAGTGCCGCGAACCTGCAGAACTTCCGTTTCTTTACCAACGACTTCGATACCACCACCAAAGGGTTTGATATCGTAGCCAGCTATATGACCGAGGCCATTGGCGATAGCACGAGCTTCAGTCTTGCCTACAACAAGACCGACACCAAAGTCGACCGCTTCACGCCGGAAACCGTTGACGCTACCCGAGTTCGGGAGTTGGAAGAAGGTTTGCCGGAATCCCGATGGAACCTCTCTGCCAACACCCTGCTCGCCGACTGGAGATTTATGGCCAGGGTTAGTTATTACGACGACTGGTTTGATTCTGAGGATGTCCAGGTTTATAGCGGCGAGTATATTGTCGATGCGGAAGTCGGGTACAACTTCGGTGAAAACACCTCAGTAATTATCGGGGCGCAGAACCTGCTGGATCAAACCCCTGAAGAGAACCCCGGTGCTGCAGATGGCGTGGGCAACCGCTACAGCCAGTTCTCACCTTTCGGATTTGACGGAGGCTTCTACTATATTCGCACTCGCTACGAATTCTAAAGAGTGCAAAAATAAAAAATCCCCGCTTCGACAGCGGGGATTTTTTTATGAAAGAACATCAAAAAGGTGAAGATATGTCTGCTACATATCCCACAATGAATTGGTGGCCATCGACAGGGTGATCCGCTCCTTCTCCTGTATCTGCTTAAGATCCTCGAAGACTTCCTTCACTTCTGCCGACTCGATGGCGCCGTACACGGCTTCGTAAAGATCGTGGAAATAGCGGTCCACTTCCCGCCCAAGGTTATTGATTTCCTTGATGTTTGGAGGATCGCTCAAATGCAGGTGCTTGACGAAGTCCTCGGCCGATTCTTCGTGGGTGTACTGCAGCCAGGTTTGCATGACCTTGTGTTTGGCAATCTCACTGTAGTTTTCCAGGTTCTTGGCCATGCGCTGTTCGTGCTCCAGCATATGCTTGAGCAGCAGCTGGGTACGTTTGTCGGTGGACTTTTCCAGAAGCTCTTCGTACAGGTCGGCCATATCCAGATGGAACTTGCGCGCGTCCTTGAGCACTTCATACGCCTGTTTGAAAGTTTTCATGAACTTGCCTTTGGCATGTCGTTATGGTGGCAAAGCGGTCTCGTCAATAATCGCCCTTTTATATATTTATAGTGCATTTATCCAGTTGATCAAGATTTGCGGGAAGATACCGAATACCAGCAATACGGCAGTCAGGGAGAACATCAGCAGCCGGCCGGATACCGCCAGCTGTATCGCACCGCCGGCGGGGGAAGGAGACGGCTCCTTCCGCTGCACCATCACCAGCAACAGCCTCAGGTAATAGTAGAGCCCCAGTGCACTGCCCAGGATTACCGCCGCCAGCAAGAGCCACATCTGCCCCTGGACCCCAGCGGCGAAAATATAGAACTTGCCCACAAAGCCGATGGTTAGCGGTATGCCGGCCAGGGACAGCAGCATGGCCGCCAGGCAACCGGCCAGCCAGGGGGAGCGCCAGAAGAGGCCGCGGTAATAGTCCCGATGGAAGGGATCGCTTGCGGTATCACCGATGGGGTGCCCCCCTCCCGGCGTGTGCGCCAGCGCCGAGTCCGCCACCAGGCTGACTACAGCGAAGGCACCGAGCGTGGTAACCACGTAGGCCACCAGGTAATAGGCCACGGCCTCGATACCGAAGGCGCTGTTGCCCATCAGGAAAGCGACGAACAGATAGCCGATATGGGCGATGGAGGAGTAGGCCAGCAATCGCTTGATATTGCCCTGCAGCAATGCCAGCAGGTTACCGATCAACATACTCGCCACCGCCATCGTCGCCAGCAAGGTGGTGAGCGCGGGCAGGGCGAACAGGTCCACACCGGCAAAGAAGCGCAGTAGCAGAGCCACGACCGAACCTTTTCCGACAGTGGCGATCAGCGCGGTGACCGGAGTGGGAGCGCCCTGGTAGACGTCCGGGGTCCAGATATGGAAAGGCACCAGGGACAGCTTGAATGCCATGGCGATCAGCAGCAGTGCCAAACCGGCGAGCATCAGCGGGGAATCCTGGCCGAACTGTCGCGCGGCCACCGCTATGCCGGAAAAATCCAGGGCGCCGCTGGCGGCGTAGATCAATGCGATACCGAACAGGCCGAGGGCGGTGGCCAGCGCGGAGAGCAGCAGGTATTTGAGCCCGGATTCCAGCGATAGCAGCTGATCCCGCTCGGGCGACAGGTCGCCGCTGACCGCGAAGCCGAGCAGTGGGTAGAGCGACAAACTCATCAGTTCCAGCGCCAGGAAAAAGCTGGCGAAGTGGCTGGCAAAGACCAGGGTGCTGGCTCCCAGCATCATCAGCAGCAACAGGATATAGAACTCTTCCGGGTGGCTTGTGCTGTCGCTGCGGTGTTTCAGGTAATTGAATCCCAGCACCGCCACGGCGATTGCGGAGAACAGGAGCAGCAGGCAGAAGAACAGGGCGTAGTGGTCCACCAGCAGCAACCCCGTGACTTCAATGCTGCCCGGCCCCCGGGAAACCTGGCCGGCCACCGCGAAGCAGGCCGCACAGGCCGAGACCAGTACCGCCAGTGTGGTGGCCAGTGCTGCCCGGTGGCCCCGGATAAAGGACACCTGCAACAGCAGGATCACGATACCGGCACTCAGTACCAGCAGCGGGAGAATGGCGAAAAGTTCCTGGGTGCTCATAGGTTTTCACTCCCGGATGCCGCGGTATTCAAAACGGTTGTACTGGTGGTACCTTTTGCTGGGACAGGGTTGGAGCCACTGTCCGGAGGGCTGGACTCCGCTACCGAATTTGCGCTTTCCATTTGTTCCAACAGGTACGTCACCGCCGGCTCAGCGGTATCGAACACCGGTTGCGGGCGCAGCCCGAGAAAAACCAGGCCGACCGCCAGCACCAGCAACGCCGTAGCTTCCCGCGCATTCAGATCGTGGACTTTACTGTCTTCATCTGCCTTTTTCCCCTCGCCAAAAAACACCCGCTGCATCATCCACAGCGCATAGAGCGCGGCGCCCACCAAGCCCAGGGCGGCAACCACGGTGAGCCAGCGGTTGACCGGGAAGCTGCCGACCAGCACCAGGAACTCGGCGATAAAATTACCCAGCCCCGGAAGACCCAGTGAGGCCACGGCAAAAAACAGCGCAATGGCGGCCAGCTTGGGCACCCGCCCCCAGAGCCCGCCCATCTGCGCCATATCCCGGGTGTGCAGCCGCTGTTGCAGCGCGCCCACCAGTGCAAAGAGAGCGGCGGTGCTCAGGCCGTGGGCGATCATCTGCATCACCGCGCCCTGGATGGCGATGGTATTGAGAGCGTAGATTCCCAACAGCACAAAACCCATATGGCTGACACTGGAATAGGCCACCAGCCGTTTCATATCCTGTTGCGCGAAGGCGAGAATTGCCCCGTAGACCACGCTGATCGCCCCGATGGCCATGGCCAGCGGCGCAAAGGCGGCACTGGCCTCGGGAAAGAGCGGCAGGGTAAAGCGCAGCAGGCCGTAGGCACCGGTCTTGAGCAGAATTGCAGCCAGCAGAATGCTGCCCGCGGTGGGCGCCTGGGTGTGCGCATCGGGAAGCCAGGGGTGCAGCGGCACTGCGGGCAGTTTTACCGCAAAGGCGATAAAGAACCCCAGCATCAGCCAGTACTGCATACCCGCGGGAATATCGGAAGCCATAAGTTCCCGATAATTGAAAGTGACCTGGCCGCTGGCGTTGTAGTGGATATAGACCAGAGCCACTATGGCCGCCAGCATCAGCAGGCTGCTGGCCTGGGTAAAAATAAAGAATTTGATCGCGGCGAAAATCCGTTGCTCGTACCCCCACACCGCAATCAGGAACAGCATGGGAATCAGCATCACTTCCCAGAAGAAGAAAAACAGGAACAGATCCATAGCGGTAAAAACGCCGGCCACACCCGCCAGGGTCCACAGGTAATTGCAATAGAAAAGGCCGCGGCGAAATCGAATCTGGTCCCAGGAGGCGATCAGTCCGAACAGGCCCATGGCCAAAGTCAGTGCCAGTAGTAAGAAGCCCAGACCGTCCAGGGCGAGAAAGAAACTGATGCCGAAGCGGGGTATCCAGGGGACCTGGACGCTGTCCCACCAGGCCTCTCCGGCGGCTTGTGAAAACTGCGGCCAGTAGCTGGCCAGGAGCACACAGCTGATCAGGAGGCTTGCCAGGGTTACCCAGCGGCTGGCCCCTTCGACAGACCGCTCTATCAGCCAGGCGAGAGCACCGCCGAGAAAGAGCACTGCGATAATTGCGATCAGGGTCATAGTGCCACCAGTAGAGCGAGAATCAGAATCGAGCCCAGTGCAAAGCTCGCCATGTACCAGCGTATCTGGCCTGTCTGTAAGGTGCTGGCACCGAGGTTCAGCAGACGGCTGGCTGCGGCCACACCACGGTAGGCACCGTCCACAAAGTCGCCGCGGTTGACCTGCGCCAGCCATAAGAACGGTTTGCTGAATACAGCCTCATACAGGCGGTCGAAGTCCCAGCCCCCCTGCCACCAGAGATTGATGCCGGTTTGCGTTTCCCTGAAGCTACCGCGGCGGAACAGCCACCAGGCAAAGAGAATTCCCAGGATGGGCGCGGCAATGGCAATCCACTCCACCCATATTGGCGGATGCGCGGCGGCGGCAGCTCCGAAGACGGACTGCAGGGGGGGCGCCAATAGCCCGCCAAACAGTGCCAGCACACTCAGCAGCAGCAGCGGCAGAACCATGTCCCGTGTATTGGCATCCCCGCAGTGGCTGGAGGCGCTGCCCTCCCTGCCGAAAAATACCAGGAACAGCAGGCGGAAGCTGTAGAGGCCGGTAATCAGCGCACCGAGAACGCCCGCGGCCCAGATCCAGTTGAAGCCATGGAATTGCTCCCAGGCCTGCAGCAGAATCCGGTCCTTGCTGTAGAAACCGGAGGTGAACGGCAGTGCGGCCAGGCAGGCGCAGCCGATCAGGAAGCAGCCAAAGGTAAACGGAATTTTCCGGCGCAGCCCGCCCATGGCGAAAATATTCTGCTCGTGATGCAGGCTCAGGATCACCGAGCCCGCGGCCAGGAACAGCAGTGCCTTGAAAAAGGCGTGGGTCATCAGGTGGAAAATGGCCCCGGACCAGGCTCCGACCCCCAGGGCGAGGAACATATAGCCGATCTGGCTGATGGTGGAATAGGCGAGCACCCGCTTGATATCCGTCTGCGCCAGCGCACTGCAACCCGCCAGCAGCAGGGTGAGTGCACCCACCGCGGCAACCGCCATCATCGCCAGGGGTGATTGTGCGAAGAGTGTGTGCATGCGCGCAATCAGGTAGACACCGGCAGTCACCATAGTGGCCGCATGGATCAATGCGCTGACCGGGGTGGGGCCGGCCATGGCATCCGGCAACCAGGTCTGCAGCGGCAACTGCGCGGACTTGCCCACGGCTCCCCCCAACAGCAGCAGCGTGGCCAGGGTGAGAGTTTGCGGATCGGCCGGCGGCGCGCCGCCGGCCGCGAGCAGTTCGCGGATATTCAGGGTTGCGAACTGGCTGAACAGCAGAAACAGGCCGATGGCCATGGCCGTGTCGCCGATGCGGGTGACGATAAACGCCTTGCGTGCGGCGGCGCCGTTGACCGGGTCCCGGTACCAGAAACCGATCAGCAGGTAGCTGCACAGGCCCACGCCCTCCCAGCCCAGGTACAGCAACACCAGGTTGTCCGCCATTACCAGGATCAGCATGGCGCACACAAACAGGTTCAGGTAGGCGAAGTAACGCCGGTAGCCGGGATCGCCGCGCATATAGCCGGCGGAGTACAGGTGAATCAGGAAGCCGACACCGGTTACCACGCCCAGCATTACCAGGGTCAGCCAGTCCAGGTAAAAATCGAACCCCAGTGACAGCCCGCCCACATCCAGCCAGGACCACAACGAGACCGAGTAGACATAGGCGGGGTCGTTGAAAAACGGTGGCGCGATGGCGGCGGTCAGCAGTGCCGCCAGGCCCACCGAGGCGACGCCGATGGTGGCGCTGACTTTTTCAGGCAATTCGCGCCGGGTAAACAGTGGTACCGCGGCCAGTATCAGGAAACCCAGCAGTGGCAGCAGTGGAATCCAGCCGGTCAGTTCCCGCATATCAACCTCGCATTCCGTTCAGTTGGTCCACATCCACGGTGTGCCTGCGCCGGTAGAATTGCAGTACCAGCGCCAGCGCTATAGCCACTTCCGCCGCGGCCAGGGTAATCACAAAGATGTACATTACTTGGCCGTCCGCATTGCCCCAGTGGGCGCCCACCACCACGAATGCCAGTGCCGCGGCATTGGTGCAGATTTCGATACACATCAGCATAAAAATAATATTGCGCCGCACCAGCAGTCCGGCCAGCCCGAGACAAAACAGGGTGGCCGCGAGGATCAGCCCCTGATGCATGGCATCACCGGCAATGGTTTCAATCGGCATCTTGTACCCCACTCTCTTCTCTGCGCTTCTGCCGCGCCAGATGAAAGGCTCCCACCAGCCCCGCCAGCAGCAGCATGGAGGCCAGTTCCACCGCGAGTATGTAGCGGCTGAACAGCGCTATTCCCACTTCTTTGGGACCGACGTAATGCAGCGCCGTACTGTCGGCCACCTGCCCGCCGCGCAGCATAAAAAGCAATTGCAGGAGAAGAATGGCCGAGAGCAGGCCCGGGCCCCACCAGATTCCCGGCCGAAGCCACTGGCTCTCCTGGGCCACCGCCTTGTCTCCCTGGTTAAGCATCATGATGACAAACACGATCAGCACCATGATGGCACCGGCGTAGACAATGACCTCCAGTGCCGCGGCGAAGGGTGCGCCGAACTGGTAAAAAATTACCGCCACCGCGAGCAGGGAGACCACCAGGTAGAGCAGGGCGTGGACCGCGTTGCGGTTAAAGATCACCATGGTGGTGGAGGCTATGGCGACCAGGGCGGTTAGATAGAAGTACATGGTTTTGTTTTTCCGTTGTTCTGATTTTGTGGGTGTTCCCCCTCCCCCGGCCCCTCCTCCGTAAACGGCGGAGGGGAGCTTTCCTACTCCCCTTTCCCGCTTGCGGGAGAGGGGTTGGGGGAGAGGGCCAGTACCCGCTGCCTGATCATTTCCAGTACCGCTGATGTTTCACTCAGGGCTTGATTGTTCCAGAACCTCAGTACTTCGAAGCCCTGGTCTCTCAGCCAGGAATCCCGCCTATGGTCATAATTTCCCTGATCCAGGTGCTGGTCGCCGTCAAGTTTGATGATCAACTTTGGATTCATACAGGCAAAGTCGACGATGTAGTGGCCTATGGGCTTCTGACGTTTGAACTTCAATCCCATGAATCTGTGGGCTCGGAGGTGATACCACAGTTTCTGTTCGGCATCGGTAGCATTGGAACGAAGACTTCTCGCTCGTGCCACCTGGAGATTTCCCCCTCCCCCGGCCCCTCCCCCGCAAGCGGGAGAGGGGAGCTTTCTTTTACAATTAGTCATAGATTCAGGCTCTTTATATTGACCGGCTCCGCTTCGTTCTCCGCCTGCCCCTTGTCCTTGCCGTCGATCGCCTTGCCGGCCACATTGTAGAAACTGTAATCGTGGTACTTGCCCGGCCCGCTGATCAGCAGGTCTTCCTTCTCGTATACCATGTTCTGGCGGTCGTACTCACACATCTCGAAATCCGGTGTCAACTGTATGGCGTAAGTGGGGCAGGCGTCTTCACACAGGCCGCACATGATGCAACGGGAGAAGTTGATGCGGAAAAACGCCGGGCGCCAGCGGCCGTCTTCGTCTTCGGTTTTCTGCAGGGAGATACAATCCGGAGGGCAGGCTACCGCGCATAAGTTACAGGCCACACAGCGTTCCTCGCCATCCGGATCGCGGGTGAGTACGATGCGCCCGCGGTATCGCGGTGCCAAGTAGGGTTTTTCGTCCGGATATTGCACCGTGACGTTGCGGCTGAAAAGGTGCTTGAACACCAACCACATACTGCGCAGCTGACTAGCGATCATGGCAGGCCTCCCTCGTTATTGAATCCATAGCAGTACTCCCGCTGTAATAAGCAGGTTGGCCAGGGACAGCGGCAGCATAAATTTCCAGCCGAAATGCATCAGCTGGTCGTAGCGGGGGCGCGGCAGGGCGGCACGCAGCAGGACAAACAGGGCGATCAGTACACTGGTCTTCAACAAAAACCAAACCACCGGTGGCAACCAGGGGCCCAGCCAGCCGCCGAGAAACAGTGTGGTGATCAGCGCGGAGATCAGGATCACCGACAGGTACTCGCCCACAAAAAACATGCCAAATTTCATGCTCGAATACTCGGTATGAAAGCCGGCGGTAAGCTCGTGTTCCGCCTCCGGAAGATCGAAGGGCAGGCGGTGGCTCTCGGCGATGCCGGCGATAAAAAACACCAGGAAGCCGACAAACTGAGGCAGGATAAACCAGGTATTTTCCTGGGCCTGTACGATTTCCCGCAGGTTGAAGCTGCCGGACATCATTACCACGCCCATCAGGCTCAAACCCATGAATACTTCGTAGGAAATCGTCTGCGCGGCGGCGCGCAGTCCGCCGAGCAGCGCGTATTTGTTGTTGGAGGCGTAGCCGCCGAGAATCACGCTGTAGACCGCCATGGACGACATGGCGAGAAAAAACAGCAAGCCCACATTGAGATCGATTACGCCTATCGCCGGGGACACCGGAATCACCGCGAAGCCCAGCAGCATGGCTGCCATTACGACGGTGGGCGCCAGCACAAACACCGGAATGTCGGCAAACCTGGGAACGAAGTCCTCCTTGAAAAACAGTTTGATCATATCCGCGACCACCTGGAGTGTGCCGAAGGGGCCCACCCGGTTCGGCCCCGGCCTGTCCTGCCAGAACCCCAGCAGCCGGCGTTCGCCCCAGGTAAGCAATGCAGCCAGCAGCACCGCCACTGTCAGCACACCGAAGATATTGAGCAGTGCGACCCAGTTCATCGGTCACCTCCGGTTTCCGGCTGCGTCACCTGTAGCCGGCCCCTGGCCGGAGTCTCTGTGCTCAGCGGTTCCACCTGTGGAAAGCCATAGGGGACGCCCAGGCTGCCGGTGGGAATAGTGTCAGAGATTTCGGCGATAAGCTGGCAGCGGTCGCCACCGACAGTGATTTCCAGCGGATCTCCCGCGTCGATATCCAGGCGTTCTGCGTCGCGTCGGTTGATCAGTGCAAAGGGTTGGGCAATAACACTGGCAATGGCGGGGGCCATGGCACTCAGCTCGCCGGAACCGAACATCCGGTAGACAGGAAGCAGAAGAAACCCCTCTGTCACCCCCGCCGGTTGTTCTGCCGGTTGTTCTGCAGATTGCCAGTCCGGCAGAAGCCTGGAGGCCCGTTGTATTTTCCTGCCGCCATTTCCGCAGCGCCGCTTGCCGCCGATTCCCTGCAGGAATTTGTGCAGCGCCTGGTTGGAGTTCCAGCCGGGGGACCAGATGTTCGCCTGCAGGGGTGTTTTACCCGGGTCCTGAATGCCCTCCATGGAGAACACCAGCGGCGCATCGGGATCTTTGACCGGCTTGTGTTCCGCCACTGATTTGTCGGCATAAATTGCCGTGCGCCCGCTGTAGCGGTGGCTCTGCCGGGCGACTTCAAGGCCGTCGATGCGGAAGTCCTCATCCGGGCCCAGGTCTGCAACCACTTCCAGCTCCGGAAGGGCCGCCGCGATGGCCTGGTCCAGGTCGTGGCAGTGTTTCCAATCGGCGATAGTGCTGATAAGGGTATTGCTTTCCGGGCAAAATCCAGCCGCATCGGCCAGCCACCGCCAACTTTCCTGGATGTAGCCCGGGCCCTCGTAAACCGCGTAGAAGCGCTGGGCCAGACCGTTGTTATTGATCACCGTGCCCTGGGATTCCGCAGTGGCTGCGGCGGGAAAAATCAGATCGGCCCGCCGGGTAGTCCGGTTGTGCAGGAGGTCGAGCACGATCAATTCGTCGGCGAGGGAAAAAATCTCCTCCGCAGTGGCTGTGTCGCCACGGCGGCAGAGGTCGTTTTCCAGTGCGATCACGCTGCTGGGATTTTTCGCTTCGCCTTCCGCCCGCAGTGCGCCGGGCAGGTGGTCAAGGGTTTTTTTGCCGTCCGTGCACAGTTGTGCGAGCCCGAGGCTGTTGACTTCGGGGCACGCCAGATAGAGCGCGCAGGGACTGGAATCCCTGTCTGCGAGTGCGGTGGTCAATTGCGCGGCCGCCTGCAGTATGCCTCCACTCCGGCAGCCGCAGCCGGAAATCACCAGCGGCCGTTCCGCCGCGCTCAGGGCTTTGGAAATTTGCTGTGCCAATTCCAAATATTCCGGAGGCAGGTCCACGGGCTGTTTGCCGGCAATCAACTGCGCCAGGGCGTGACCAAAGGTGGCGATTTCCTCCGGGGTGCCGCGAAAGCGGCTACTGGCGATATCATCCAGGCCGCTGTCCTCAAATTCGGCGACGGTAATCGGGCTGGGGTTGCCATACAGTTGGCGCACCGAGGTGTCCTGCCACTGGGGAATTCTCAGTTCGCGGGCCTGCCGCCGTTGCCGGTTGCGGGCGGCCTGGCGCACCGCCAGCGCGACGCGCGGTGCGGTGTTGGAAATATCCTCGCCCAGGATCAGTATCGCGTCGGCGTTCTCTATCTCCGGGATTGTGGGGCTGTGGGTGCGCGGGTCCCGTTGTATGGCGTCGACCAGATGCAGCAGGTGCAGATCCCGCTCCGCCAGGCCCGCATAAAAATTGTCGGGGCCCACCAGCTGGCACAGGGCGAAATTGTTTTCCAGGGAAGCGCGCGGCGAGCCGATACCGATCAGCCGGCGCTGGCCTTTCTGTGCCTGGCCCAGGGTTTGGCCCAGCTGTTCGACGGCTTCCCGCGGGGGAATCTCGCCGTGAATTTTTTCGCCGCGCGCGGCGGTGGACTCGATCAATGTATCCGTTCGCGCGGCCAGCACGGTTTTCAGGCGCATGTCGCTGTTGACATAGTCGTAGCCGAAACGGCCGCGGTCGCAGAGGAAATATCCATTGATTTCCCGGTGATAGAGGTTGATTACCCGCCGCAGCATCTGGTCCTTGCCGTCCCAGCCCGCCCGCGCACCCGGCGCGGTATTGCAGCCAACGGCGCAGTGTTCACAGATGGAGGGGGCGGTCTGCAGGTCCCACTTGCGCACATAGTGTTTGCTGAAGGTTTTATCGGTGAACACGCCGGTGGGGCAGACTTCCACCAGGTTGCCGCTGAAACCGTTTTGTAGCACACCCTCCTGTTGGCGGCCGAAATAGACCTGGTTGTTGCGACCCAGTGCCTGGAGATCCGTGCCGCCGGCATAATCACGGTAAAAACGTGTGCAGCGGTAACAGGCGATGCAGCGGTTCATCTCGTGATTGATAAAGGGGCCCAGGTACTGGTTGCGGTGGGTGCGCTTGGTGCCCCGGTAGCGGCGGTTGGTGTGACCGGTCATCTCGGTCATATCCTGCAGGTGACACTCGCCGCCCTCCTCACAAACCGGGCAGTCATGGGGGTGGTTGGTCATCAGATCTTCGATAATACTGCCACGGAATTCTCGGGCCTGCTCGGCGTTGACCGAGTAGAGACCACCATCCTTGACCGGGGTCATACAGCTCATTACCAGTCGGCCGCGGTGATCTTCTGCGTCCTTGTACTCAATCACTGCGCACTGGCGGCAGGCGCCCACGGAGCCCATGGCCGGATGCCAGCAGAAATAGGGCAGGTCGATTCCCAAGGACAGGCAGGTGCTGAGCAGGTTTTGCCCTTCCTCTACTTCGTAATCATCGCCGTCTATGGTTATTGTTGGCATTTTGATTCCATTTCAGCCTTTGTGTTTCTCTGTAGGAGCCTGCTTGCAGGCGAATATTGCCGAGCCTTTTGGCAACCACTTTTCGCCTGCAAGCAGGCTCCTACAGGTAGGGGCAACAGCCTTTTTCTATATGGTCGATAAAATCCTGTTCGAACAGTTTCAATGCGCTCTGTATCGGCTCGGCGGCGCCGGGGGCCAGAGCGCAGAAGGTGTTGCCGGGGCCCATGTAGCGGACCTGTTCCCGCAGTAACCCGATGTCTTCCGGGCGGCCTTCGCCGTTCTCGATGCGCTGCAGAATTTTTACTGCCCAGGGCAGGCCGTCGCGGCAGGGTGTGCACCAGCCGCAGGACTCGCGGGCAAAAAACTGAGTGAGGTTGAGCACCAGGCCCACCGGGCAGGTTTTGTCGTCCAGCACAATAATGGTGCCGGTACCCATGCGGCTGCCGGACTTGCCGATGACGTCGTAATCCATCGGCAGGTCCAGGTGCTCCGGTCCGAGGAAATCCGTGGAGCCGCCGCCGGGGAGAAAACCCTTCAGTTTCAGTCCGTCGCGCATACCGCCGGCGTGCACTTCGATGATTTCCCGGATCGGCGTGCCCATGGGCAGTTCCCAGGTGCCGGGATTCTTGACCTTGCCGCTGACGCCGAACAGCTTCGTACCCGCGTCCTCGCCCCGTCCCAAACTCTTGTACCAGTCCACGCCCAGGTCGATCAGATGGGGAATATTGCAGAAGGTCTCCACATTGTTGACCACCGTGGGTTTGCCCCAGAGACCGCTGACCTGGGGAAAGGGTGGCTTGGCCCGCGGAATAGCTCGCTTGCCTTCCAGGGCATTGAGCAGGGCGGTCTCCTCGCCGCAAATGTAATTGCCGGCGCTGCGATGCAGATGTATTTCCAGGCTGTAGCCGCTGCCGAGAATGTTTTTCCCCAGCAGACCCTCTTTCCGGGCTTCGGCGATGGCCTTTTCCAGGCGCGCGGTGGCCGTGTGATATTCGCCGCGAATAAATATATAGGCGGTGCGGGCCTCGATGGCATAGGCGGCGATGGCCATGCCTTCGATCAGCAGGTGAGGGTCCCGCTCCATCAGCAGCCGGTCCTTGAAGGTGCCGGGTTCCATTTCGTCGGCATTGCACACCAGGTACTTGACCGCCGGACTGCCCTCGCCCCGGGGAACGAAGCTCCACTTCAGGCCGGTATTGAAGCCGGCTCCGCCGCGGCCGCGCAAACCCGCGTCCTGTACCGTTTTGACCAGGTCGCCCGGATCGCCAGCCAGGGCCTTGCGCCAGCCGCTGTAGCCGCCGGCGGCGCGGTAGCCCGCCAGGTCGGTGGCGGTATTCTGAGGGTCGATATTTTTAGTCAGTGGATTCGTCAGCATGGCGACGCTTCTTGTTGTCGATAATTTCGTCGATAGTCTGCTCGGTGAGGTTGCGATGCATTTCCTCACCCACCATCATCACCGGGGCCTTGTCGCAATCCCCCAGGCAGGGGGTTTCCAGAAGAGTGAAGATTCCATCCCCGCTGGTTTGCCCGGGAGCTATCTGTAATTTTTGCTCGATGTGTGCCTGCAACCTTGCGCAGCCCATGATCCAGCAGCTGGCGCTCTTGCAGAACAGGATCACCTCTTTGCCCACCGGCTGGCGGAAGATCAGCTGAAAGAAAGTGGCCACACCCTCCAGCTGCGCCGGGGGGATATCCAGGTAGTCGGAAACCGCCTGCAGGCTCTGGTCGGAAATCCAGCCACGGTGCTTTTGCACGATGCGCAGCGCCTCCAGACCCACGGAGGCCTTGTCCTCGTAGTGGGAAAATTCCGCGTCTATTTCACGCTTCTCCTCCGCACTGAGCTGCGTTTCGGTGCTGCGGTCCGCTTTGCTGAAATCCATTACTTCCACAACTTCCGGTTCAAAGACGCTGGACATAACCCATCCCCAACAATTAGTCCTAACGGTCCACGTCCGCCATCACGAAATCGATGCTGGCGATAATGGCAATGAGGTCCGACACCAGCAGTCCGCTGGAAAGCAGTGGAATCATCTGCAGGTGCGGGAAAGATGGTGTGCGGATTCTGGCGCGGTAGGCATTGGTGCCGCCGTCGCTGACAATCTGGTAACTGTTCAACCCCTTGGTGGCTTCCACTGCGACGCAGACTTCTCCCGCCGGCATCACCGGCCCCCAGCTGTTGTTGACGAAATGCTGGATCAGGGTTTCGATATCGTGCATGGTGCGCGCCTTCAGCGGCGGCGTGGTCAGCGGGTGGTCCGACTTGTAGGGCCCGGAGGGCATGTTGTCCAGGCACTGGCGGATAATACGCAGGCTCTGCCATATCTCTTCCACACGTACGCGACAGCGGTCGTAACAGTCGCCGCCGTCGTAGGTGGGAATATCGAATTCGAACTGGTCGTAGCCGCTGTAGGGACGGCGCTTGCGGAGGTCCCATTCCAGGCCGGTGGCGCGCAGCCCCGGGCCGGTGGCGCCCCACTCCAATGCCTCGTCGGTGTTGTAGACGCCGATGCCCCGGGTGCGCCGCTGCAGTATCTTGTTTTTCAGCACCATGCCTTCGTATTCGCGCAGGCGCTTCGGCATATAGTCGAGGAATTCCCGCACCATTTTGTCCCAGCCTTCCGGCAGGTCCTGGGCGACGCCGCCGATGCGGAACCACGCCGGATGCATGCGTCCACCGGTGATGGCCTCAATGATGCCGAAAAGCTTTTCCCGATCCACGAACATATAAAAGACCGGCGACATCTGCCCCACGTCCTGGGCAAAGGTGCCGTAGAACACCAAGTGGCTGGCGATGCGAAAGAATTCACACAACATCACGCGGATGGTCTGCGCCCGCGGCGGCACCGGTATGCCGGCCAGCTGTTCCAGCGCCAGCACATAGGGCAGGTTGTTCATCACCCCGCCCAGGTAGTCGATGCGGTCGGTATAGGGGATGTAGCTGTGCCAGGCCTGGCGCTCGGCCATTTTTTCCGCGCCGCGGTGGTGGTAGCCGATATCGGGCACCGCGTCGACGATCTTCTCTCCGTCCAGCTGCAGTGCCACGCGGAAAACCCCGTGCACGCTGGGGTGGTTGGGGCCCAGATTTAGGAACATGAATTCCGCGCTGTCGCTGGCGCGGGACATGCCCCATTCCTCCGGTTTGAACAGCAGCGCCTCCTGCTCCGCTTGCTGCTTTTCCGGCGACAGGCTGAAGGGATCCACTTCCGTGGCCCGCGCATGGTGATCCTTGCGCAGTGGATGGCCCTGCCAGGTGGGCGGCATCATGATGCGGCGCAGGTTGGGATGGCCGACAAACCCGATGCCGAACAGGTCCCACACCTCGCGTTCATACCAGTTGGCACAGGCCCACACCGGAATGGCGGAGGGCACCGACAGGCGGGATTCCGGCAGCGCCACCTTGATGCGGATAAACAGGTCCCGTTCCAGTGAGAGCAGCTGGTAGACCAGGGTGAAATCGCTCTGCGGCTGCTGCGCTTCCCGCTCGCCGCGGTGAAGCCGCAGGCGCTCGTCTATGGCGCTGAGGTCGTAGAGCATAAGAAAGGGGCGTGAGATTTCCGTTTTGAGATGGCGCAGCAGCGGCAGCAGAGTTTCCGGTGCCACCCAAAGAGTGGGCATATCGAGGGAGTCCGGCTGCAGCCAGTAATCGGCTTGTCCGTATTCCCTGCGCAGATCACCGATAAAGGCTTCCGCCTCCGCGCTGTAGGGGGTCTCGATATGGACGCTCTGTGCGATTACGCCGGTCATTGGGTCTTCCCGGATGTGGTTATTTACTCCCCTCTCCCCAAAGGGGAAGAGGGGACTATATCGCTGGATTCAGACGGTATCCGGTGCGCGCAATTTATCCGCGCACATGCGCGCCTCCCGATGCAGGTCGCGCTGGCTGGGTTTGGGAATCTGCCTCGGGCCGTGCTCGTCCACCACCCAGCTCAGGGGGCGGCGGTCTTCGGCGACGGACTTTTGCAGCAGGGTAAGCCCCTGCATCAGCGCCTCCGGTCGAGGCGGGCAGCCGGGTACATAGACGTCCACCGGCATAAAGCGGTCGACTCCCTGCACCACGCTGTAGATGTCGTACATGCCGCCGGAGTTGGCACAGGAGCCCATGGAAATCACCCAGCGCGGCTCCATCATCTGTTCGTAGAGACGCTGCAACACCGGCGCCATCTTGATAAACACTGTGCCGGAGATCACGATCAGGTCGGCCTGGCGGGGAGTGGCACGGATCACTTCGGACCCGAACCGGGAGATATCGTGCCGGCTGGTAAAGGCGGTGGCCATTTCCACATAGCAGCAGGAGAGGCCGAAGTTGAACGGCCACAGGGAATTGGCCCTGCCCCAGGCCACCAGGTCCTCCAGCTTTGTGAGCAGAATATTCTTTTTGATTTCCTCGGAAAAAATTTCTCCCTCTGTGCGCCCACTGCTCGCTATGACATTTTCCGCTTTGGTTAACTGCCAGCGCATAGTGCTTCCTTATTGTCGTTATCGATATTCCTCGCGTTTCTCCAGACTGTTCTGCCTGCCGCCCCAGTCGAGCGCCCCCAGGCGCCACAGGTACACCAGGCCGGCGAGCAGAATCACTATGAAAATAGTCGCTTCGACGAAGCCCAGCAAACCGGTCTCGCGAAAAGAGACGGCCCAGCCGAACAGATAGATGGCTTCGAGGTCGAAGACGATAAACAGGATGGCGACCAGATAGTAGCCGACGGAGAGCCGCAGACGGGCGCTGCCCTGGGAGACGATGCCGGATTCGAAGGGTTCGTCGGTGGCGGCGTCGCGCCGGCGCTGGCCGAGGAAGTAGGAGAGGCCCAGCATTAGCGCGACCAGTGCAAAAACGGCGAGGCAGTAGACCACCAGGGGCCAAATGCTCGGGTTGACTAGGGTTGCTGCATTCAACTTCTCTCTCCCCGACAGGCTGACAGGCGCTGTCCGCGCCCTTGGTTTATCGCTGTTACCGCACTGGTACCGCTATAGGATTGACCTCTGGATATTAGTTGAAATTGGCCGGTTTGAAATTGCGACAGTTTCTGTCGCGGGAATTGGCATTTATATGCCTGAGCAATTTTATAAAGGTTTGTGGAAATGAAAGCCAGAGCGGATAAGGAACAATTACTTATTACTTGGCTTTTTTTTATAGGGTAATAATCTGTGATTTTAGGCGACAGGTTTGCTTGCGGGCTCCGGGATAGGTGATTTTCGGGTAACTACTCACTCATAGGGAAGCTGCATTGGCTTAAGCGAGCCACCCTGTAGGAGCGGCGGGGCGGCCATCCGACATGCCCGCGATCGGGCTCTGTTCGCGGGCATGGCCCGCTCCTACAGGGGTGAGCAGTTACATTTTCGGGAGCTTTTGGCCCGGAAAATTGCGATAGAGCCCATGCGGGGCGATCAATCAGGTTCCCTGTTTATTTGATCGTCGCCCGCGAAAAATTGGCGCACAAAGCCGCCGGGAGCGACTTTGGCCTGTTTTGGTTGAGCAGCAGGGAGACGTTCACGGACGGGCCTCGCAGATAGGTGAGCTGAGCGAAACTGTCGAAGAGCACTGTTTGCTGGTATTTTTCGTGGGCTCGCGCCGGTGCGACTGGCGCGACTTTCTTCGGATTGGGCTTTTGGTATGACAAGGGACAGGGAAAAGAGGCAATACTGTCCATTCACCCGGAATCGCCCTGTGCAACGGGTGTCGATTGCACAGGGCATCCGTATCGTTGGAGATCAAAGATTGTCGAGTGCCTGTAACTGCTGTTTCAAGCGCTCCTGTGCACTCTGCATTTCCGCCAGTTTGTCCTTTTCCTTGGCCACCACTTCCGCGGGGGCTTTGTCGACAAACTTGGGATTGCTGAGTTTGCCCTGAACCCGGGTCAGTTCTTTTTCCAGTTTGCCGATTTCCTTTTCCAGGCGCGCGCTTTCCGCTTCCACGTCGATCAGCCCGGCCATGGGGACCAGCAGTTCCAGGTCTCCGGCCAGGGCGGTGGCGGAGGCGGGGGCGGGTTCGCCCTGTTTCAGGCAGCTAATGGATTCCAGGCTGGCCAGCTTTGTGAGCAGGTTGCGGGTCTGTTCCAGCAGCTGCCCGTCCGTGTCGGAACCGCCGCGCAGCAGCAGGGGGATTTTCTTTGCGGGGGAGATATTCATCTCTCCGCGGATATTGCGCACGCCCTCGATCACCTCTTTCAGCCAGGCGACGGCGGCCTCCGCGTCTGTATCGATTTTGTGCTCGTTCGGAGCCGGGTAGGGCTGCAACATAATGGTGTCGCCGCTTTTCCCGGCCAGGGTTTTCACCCGCTGCCAGATTTCCTCGGTGATAAAGGGCATCAGCGGATGGGTGAGGCGCAACGTGGTTTCCAATACGCGAATCAGGGTGCGGCGGGTACCCTTTTTAACTGCGGTGGAGGCGGAATCGTCCCAGAGTACCGGTTTGGAGAGTTCCAGGTACCAGCTGCAGTACTCCTGCCAGATAAAGTCGTACAGTGCCTGGGAAGCCAGGTCGAAGCGGTAGTTGTCCATCGCCTCGCGCACGGCTTTTTCAGTTTTCTGCAGTTGGGAGATAATCCAGCGGTCCGCCAGGCTCAGCTCGAAATCCTCGCTGCCATCCTGGGCGCAATCCTGTCCGTCGCAGTTTTGCAGCACATAGCGGGAGGCGTTCCAGATCTTGTTGCAGAAATTGCGGAAGCCCTCGATTCTGCCCACGTCGAACTTGATATCGCGGCCGGTGGCGGCCAGCGAGTAGTAGGTGTAGCGCAGCGCGTCGGTGCCGAAGGGGGCGAAGCCCTCGGGGAAATCCTTGCGGGTCTGTTCTTCGATTTTGGGCGCGTCCTGCGGGCGCATCAGGCCGGTGGTGCGCTTCTTCACCAGGCTCTCCAGGTCGATGCCGTCGATCAGGTCGATGGGATCGATCACGTTGCCCTTGGACTTGGACATCTTCTGCCCGTGATTGTCGCGCACCAGACCGTGCACATACACGGTGTGGAAGGGCACTTCCTTCTTGAAATACAGGGTCAGCATCATCATGCGCGCGACCCAGAAGAAGATGATATCGAAGCCGGTCACCAGCACCGAGGTGGGGTGGAAAGTTTTCAGCTCCTCGGTTTCTTCGGGCCAGCCGAGGGTGCCGAAGGTCCAGAGACCGGAGGAGAACCAGGTGTCGAGGACGTCGTCGTCCCGACGCAGTCGGACATCATCGCCCAATCCATGCTTTTGCCGTACTTCCTTTTCCGAGCGGCCCACGTACACATTGCCGGCGTCGTCGTACCAGGCGGGAATGCGGTGGCCCCACCAGAGCTGTCGGGAGATACACCAATCCTGGATATCGCGCATCCAGGAGAAGTACATGTTTTCGTAGCTTTTCGGCACGAACTCAACCCGGCCGTCTTCCACCGCCTTGATCGCGTCCTCGGCCAGCGGCTGGGTTTTGACGTACCATTGATCCGTTAGCCAGGGCTCGATGACCACGCCGGACCTGTCGCCCCGGGGCACCTTCAATGCGTGCGGCTCAACTTTCTCCAGCAGGCCCAGTGCGTCGAGGTCGTCGACGACCTGCTTGCGCGCGGCGAAGCGCTCCATGCCGCGGTATTTTTCCGGCACCGCGTCGTTGAGGTTGGCATCCGCGTCGAGGATGTTGATCAGCTCCAGGTTGTGGCGCTGGCCCATTTCGTAGTCGTTGAAGTCGTGGGCCGGGGTGATCTTCACGCAGCCGGTGCCGAACTCGCGGTCGACGTAGTCGTCGCCGATAATCGGAATATCGCGCTCCGCCAGGGGCAGCCTGATGGTTTTGCCGATCAGGTGCCGGTAGCGCTCGTCCTCCGGGTGCACCGCCACGGCGGTGTCGCCGAGCATGGTCTCCGGGCGGGTGGTGGCGACCACCAGGTGGCCGGAGCCATCGCTGAGCGGGTAGCGGAAGTGCCACAAATGGCCCTGTTCCTCTTCGTTGAGCACTTCCAGGTCGGAGATGGCGGTGTGCAGTTTCGGGTCCCAGTTCACCAGGCGTTTGCCGCGGTAGATGAGGCCGTCCTCGTACAGGCGGATAAACACCTCCTGCACCGCCTTGTAGAAGCCGTCGTCCATGGTGAAGCGCTCGCGGGACCAGTCGGGGCTGGCACCCAGGCGGCGCAGCTGCCGGGTGATGGTGCCGCCGGACTCCCGCTTCCACTCCCAGACTTTCTCGATAAATTTGTCCCGGCCCAGGTCGTGACGACTGACCCCTTCCGCGCCCAGCAGGCGCTCCACCACCATCTGGGTGGCGATGCCGGCGTGGTCGGTGCCCACCTGCCACAGGGTGTTGTCGCCGAGCATGCGGTGGTAGCGGATCAGTGCATCCATGATGGATTCCTGGAAGCCGTGGCCCATATGCAGGCTGCCGGTGACGTTGGGCGGCGGGATCATGATGCAGTAGGGATCGGCTTCGGTGTCGCCGGAAGGCTTGAAGTAGCCGTTCTCTTCCCAGGTCTGGTACCACTGCTGTTCGATGGCGTTGGGCTGGTATGTCTTGTCCATGCGGGCGGGGAAACCTTGTGTTGAATCGCTGCGGCGTCTGCAGGCCGGTATTGGCTGCGCCAAAAAGGCAGGAATTATACCGCCGGGGCCGGGGGCGGCAAAAGGGAGGTCTGCATTCAGCGCTTGGTTTCCAGTTCGTCGACCATCCGCGCAATCCGCTCCCGCAGCTGCCGCTCCAGCTCGGGCAACTGCTTGGCCACCAGGTGGTCGATCAGCTGCTGGCGCTGGCGTTCGCGCTCTTCCCGCGAGGCGTTGGCCGCTTGCTCCGCCGGGGCGGCAGGGGAGGGGGGAGGGGGCTCTTCCTCGGGGGCGGGGGCCTTTGGGGGCTCCTGTTGTTCGGGCTGGGTTTCCGGCTCCGGTTCCGCTTTTGGCATCCGGCCGCCGGTAAGGCGGGCGCGGATATGCGCGGGAAGAAAGGGGTTCTCGCCGGGCGTCGCTGCAGGCTGTGCAAACAGCTCGCCCTGTGGCTTGCCGGCATCTGTCTTTTGGGGCAGGTCCTGCAATGGGCGCAGCAGTTCGCGCTCGGCTTCACCCAGCTCGGCCCGGTAGTCCTCGGGGACTTCCTCGTCCACCGGCGAGAAGAGGATCGGCAGCTCGCTCACCTCCAGGGGTTCCTGCAGCGGCTGCCGGACCGGCGCAGGCTCGGCCCGCGGCGGTTGCGGCGCGGGTTCTGCCACCTGGTCGAGCAGGGGGATATCGCCGATTTCGTCGCTGCCGAGCAGATCGCGGATGGAGTGCAGTTCGTTGAGAAGCTCTGCCGACTGCCCTCGCTGCTTGCGGTTTTTGTTTTTTCGACCGGACATGGCTGAGGCCTGTGTCGCTGGGGATTAGTTGCTGCCGATGTGATGGGATTGTAACGGATATCCGCGGTCGCGAAAGCGGCCGAAGCGGGCGCGCGAGCGGGCCAGGGATTCCGGCTGCTGGGTCACTATCTCCGCCAGCCGCTCGAAGCGGCTGAACCAGCCGGGTACCTCGCTGCACAGGTTGATCAGCAGGCCGTGGTGGAGGCCCGGTTCCCCGCCGCAGTTGATTTCGACGGGGGCCTGCTGACCCTCCCCCTGGGGGGAGTGGGGGACGAAGCTGTCCTCGCGAAAGGTCCACAGCAGCTGGTCCAGGTGTGCGGCGCGATCCGCGTCGTCTACCGTCAGCAGCACGTGCAGGCCCGCGCGATGGGCCTTTTCAGCCAGCCGGCAGGCGAAGATATCCCCCTCGTGTGGCTGGTTGGAGGGGAGTACGTAGAAGTCTATTCGGGTCATGGTAGTTTATTTTATCGGGGCGCCGGGAAGCCTGTAGTTGGTTTTGGGGCGGTCTTGCTACCGGCGGCAGGACTTTCGCATCAGAGTCAGTATCGAATGGCACTTAGTTAAGCTCCGAGCTGCTCCTGCCCCTGAGGATTGCGCTGTAGGAGCCTGCTTGCAGGCGAACATTCCCGGTGCCTTGCCGCGACCTCAATTCGCCTGCAAGCAGGCTCCTACAGGGGATTCGGCTTAACTTAGTGCCATTCGAGTCAGTATCCTCTTCGAGTCCCGAGTCCCGAGTCCCGAGTCCCGAGTCCCGAGTCCCGAGTCCCGAGTCCCGAGTCCCAAGGGCGGGCCTGCGGCCCGCAAGCGGAGCTGGAACTCCGCGCTCCGGGTTATTTCCCCAGCAGATACTCAACCAGAAGCGGTACCGGCCGCCCGGTGGCGCCCTTGTTGGCGCCGGAGTTCCAGGCGCTGCCGGCGATATCCAGGTGGGCCCAGGTGTAGTCCCCGGTAAAGCGCGAGAGGAAGCAGGCGGCGGTCACCGAGCCCGCCTCTCGGCCGCCGATATTCTGCATATCCGCGAAGTTGGAATCCAGCGACGACTGGTATTCGTCCCACAGGGGCATATGCCAGGCGCGATCGCCGGTGCGCTCACCGGCGGCGATCAGTTTCGCGGCCAGTTCGTCGTTATTGGCATAGAGGCCGGTGGCGTGGTTGCCCAGGGCGATCACGCAGGCACCGGTAAGGGTGGCGATGTCGATCACCACTTCCGGTTTGTACCTGGCGGCGTAGGTGAGCGCGTCGCACAGTACCAGGCGCCCTTCGGCGTCGGTGTTGAGGATCTCGACGGTCTTGCCGGACATGGTAGTGACGATGTCCCCGGGCTTGCTGGCGCGGCCGCTGGGCATGTTCTCCGCCGCTGCCACCAGGCCCACCACATTGATCGCCGGCTGCAGTTCCAGTAGCGCGTGCATCACCCCGAATACGCTGGCGGCGCCGCACATGTCGAACTTCATCTCGTCCATGGCCTGGCCGGGCTTGATGCTGATGCCGCCGGTATCGAAGGTGATGCCTTTGCCCACCAACACTATGGGCTTCGCGCCGGCTTTGCCGCCCTTGTACTGCATGGCGATCAGCGCCGGAGGCTCGTCGCTGCCCTTGGCGACGCTGAGAAAGGCCCCCATGCCCAGCGACTGCATTTTTTTCTCGTCCAGCACTGTGGTGGTGAGCTTCGTATGTTTTTTGGCCAGGGAGCGGGCCTCCGACGCCAGGTAGGTGGGAGTACAGATATTGCCCGGCAGATTGCCCAGTTCGCGCGCCACGTTGCCGCCGACGGCCTGGGCTGCGCCCAGCTCCATGCCACTCTGGATTGACTTGAGGTGCTTGCGTTCGGGGACGTGCAGGGTAATTTTTGCCAGCGGGGTGTTATCGGAGCCGCTTTTGCAGCGGGTGAATTTGTAGCCGGCGAGGCCCGCCGCCAGGGCCAGCTGCTGCGCCTGCCAGGCGCTGTCGGCACCGGACACTTCCAGCTCCGTGAGATAGCTGCAGGCGTCTTTGAAGCCCTTGACCGCATTTGCGCTGGCGCCGGCCAGCTTGCGGTAGTCGGCCTGGCTGAGTTTGCCTCCTCCGCCGCTGCGCACCAGCAGTATCCGTTCGAGGGACCCTTCAGCTGGAGTCAGCACCAGAGTACTGGCCAGTTTTTTGCCCAGGTCGCCGCGCTTGAGTACCCTGCCGATGGCGCCGCCACAGGCGTCGTCCAGCGCGCTGCCGCTGGCGGTGAGGCGGTTCTTGGCATCTGCCGCGATGATGGCGCAGGCGCTGCGCTGTTTGCGGATATCGGCGACCTTGGCGGTAAACTGCATAATTCCTTTCCCTTCAATTCAAGACATGACAAATAATTTTGGCGATAATGCGCACAGTGTAACCCGAGACAGAACGAATTGCGTTGCAGGGGCGATCCTCGCGGTCGCCCTGTGCATATGGGCAGTTTCGGGCCTGCCCCTCACACGAATGTTCTCGCAAGGTCTTTTCGCCGTGCCGTCACCAAGGAATTCTTTCATCCAGTGATTATCTTCCGTTACCTCTGCCGCGAGCTGCTTTTCGCCACGCTGGCAGTCAGCGCTGTTTTGCTGCTGATGGTGATGAGCGGCCGCTTTGTGAAATACCTGGCGGAGGCTGCCGCCGGCGAGCTGTCCGCCAACATTCTCTTTTCGCTGATGGGATATCGCCTGCCGGGTTTCCTGGAGCTGGTGCTGCCGTTGGGTTTTTTCGTGGGCATCCTACTGGCTTACGGCCGCCTGTATATCGAGAGCGAGATGACGGTACTGCACGCTTGTGGTTTCAGCGAGCGGCGCCTGCTCGGCTATACCCTGGCGCCGGCACTTGGGGTGGCACTGGTGGTGGCGGCGATGAGCCTCTACCTGACGCCCACCGGTATGGAGCGCTCCTCCGGGCTGCTCACCGCCGATAAATCGCGCAGCGAGTTCGATCACCTGGTGCCGAAGAAGTTTGTCGCCACCGAGGGCGACAGGGTGGTCTACTACGCCCAGGCCCTGAGCCGGGACAGGTCCACCATGTACGATGTGTTCCTCGCCGAACTCAGTTCCAGCAGCGCAGAGACGGAGACGGCGCAACAGACCGTCACCCTGGCGCGGGAGGGTGTACAGCAGGTAGATCCGGAGACCGGCCTGCGTTACCTGGTGCTGCGCGATGGCTATCGCTATGAAGGGGTGCCGGGGCAGCGGGACTATCGCCTGATGAAATTCGCCAGTTACGAGGTGCTGCTGGATATTCCCGAAGTACGCCAGCGCAGCCGCGACCGTATCGAGTCCGCCTCCACCCTGGATTTGTGGCGCAGCGACGGGCGCGAGGAGCGCGCAAACCTGCATTGGCGTTTCAGCCTGCCGGTGCTGGTGCTGGTGGTGGCCGCGCTGGCGGTGCCGCTATCCCGCACCAACCCGCGCCAGGGGCGCTACGCCAAAATGATTCCCGCGGTGCTGCTGTACATCACCTATCTGGTGATCCTGCAGGGTGTGCGCGGCGCCATTGAGGACGGCAAGATCGGTAGCCCCGCCGCCATCTGGTTGGTGCACCCGCCGTTCCTGATTTTGGGGCTGTTGCTGCTTGGGGGGCGCAAGCGGCGCCGCTGCCCCGCGCGCCCCGGCGATTCGAAGGAAGCGGGTCATGCGTAGACTGGATGGTTACATCGGCCGCACCGTCGCCCTGGCGGTGGCCGCGGTGCTGCTGGTGATCCTGGGCCTGGATGTGATCTTCGCCATCGTCGACCAGTTGGGCGAACTGGAGGGCAGCTACCAGTTTATCAACGCGCTGGAATACGTAACCTGGACGCTGCCGGACCGGGTCTACGACCAGTTGGGTTTCTCCGCGCTGGTGGGTTGTATGGTCGGCCTGGGCACCCTCGCCAGCACCAGTGAGCTCACGGTAATGCGCGCCTCAGGTGTGTCCATCGGGCGAATCGCCTGGGCGGTGATGAAGCCGGTGATCCTGCTGATCGCGCTGGGTATGGTATTGGCAGAGTTCGTAATTCCATTGACCAACCAGGAGGCGGTGAACCGCAAGTCCATCGCCCTGGGCGAACTGGAGGCGGTGGGCCTGAAGCATGGATTGTGGTTGAAGGAGGGCGGCGAGTTTGTGCACTTCAACGCCGCGCTGCCCAGCGGCGAGTTGTTCGGCATTACCCGCTACCGCTTCGACGGCGAGCGCCAGTTGGACCGGGTGATCTTCTCCGAGCGGGGGCGTTTCGGCGGTGACCGCTGGACACTGGAGAGCAGTCGCGTCACCACTTTTACTCCGGAACGGGTAGAGAGCACTGGGGAGGCCGAGAGTGTATGGCGCACGGATATCTCCCCGGAACTCTTCTCACTGGTGGTGCCGCTGCCCTCGGACCTGTCGCCGCGCAACCTCTGGTCCTACGGCCAGTTCCTCGACCGCAAGGGGGAGGACTCGGGCCGTTACTGGCTGGAATTCTGGAAAAAGCTGCTGCAGCCGCTGACCATTGCCAGCCTGGTGATGGTGGCCATCTCCTTTATCTTCGGCCCGCTCCGGGAGGTAACCACCGGCCTGCGGGTGTTTACCGGGGTGATTGTGGGCATCGTGTTCCAGACCCTGCAGGATATGCTCGGGCCCTCTTCCCTGGTATTCGGCTTCCCGCCGTTTATCGCCGTATTGTTGCCAATATTGATGTGCTTCGCGGTGGGATGGTGGCTGCTCAGGCGGGCCAGGTGAAGTGGTTGGTGGGTAGTGCAGTAGGGTGCGCCACGCGCACCGGCAGCCCTACCGGTGCGAGTGGCGCACCCTACTTCTTTTTGGGAAGGAGGCGGACTTCGGAACCAGAGGCCAGGTCGTGCCAGCTGGCCCTGTCCTCGCGGGTCCAGGCCCAGAAATAGCCGGCGCCGGCACAGATCAGGGAAATGGGCCCCACCAGAGCGCGCAGGGCGCACTGGCGCCAGCTCAACTGCACGCCGTCCGGGCTGGCCAGCAGCAGGCGCCAGGCGCGCATACCGATAGTCTGGCCCGCGGCGTGCCAGGACCAGGTAAAATACCCGGCGATCACCGCCAGCATTCCCACCTGAAACAGCGGGCCGCTCACGCAGGGGCTGTAGTCCAGCTCCTCCGGCCGACACTCCAGGCCCACCACCGCGGATGCGACCAGCATCGCCAGAAAGCCGTATACCATCAGCAGGCCGAGGATGATCAGGGTGTCGTAAACCAGCGCCGCCAGGCGGCGGCCGACGCCGGCGCGGGGCAGTTGGGAAAAGGTCGGGGGGGCGTTCACAGCGATCTCCGCCAGTAGAGGTGGCGGAGATTCTAACAAAGCCTCGGAACAAATGTAGGAGCGGTCCGGCCGGGAGCGGTCCGGCCGGGAGCGGTCCGGCCGGGAGCGCGGATCAGAATTCGTACTCGAAAGAGAACTTGAACTTGTCGTCCGAGAGGCGCACGTCGTAGTCCAAGGACTTGCCGATCTTGCCGTGGCCGCTGGTGTAGCGTATCAATGCGCTCTCTTTGCGGCGCCTGTTCTGCTCCCGGTAGGTCTTCCAACCCATCTTGAGGATTTCGTTGAGAGCCTTGCCTCCGGTGGTGGGTTTGAACTCGTCCGGGTTGGTGTGCATCTGCAGCCACTGGTAGTTGAGCTGGCGCTGCACTGTGCCCATGGAGTTGTTACGCAGGTTTTCCACCGCCTGGTAGAGGGCGGCGTTGTCCATGCCAAAGGCGCTGTCTACGAAAAAGGCGTTATCCGCCTGCAGGTTGAGGGCGCTGTTGGAGTCGGGGATAAACAGCTCGTCAGCGAAACTGGAGCCAGAGGCGGAAAGCAATAGCAGGGTGAACACCGCAGGCAGGTGTTTACAGGGACGGAAACGAATACGGCGGAATTCCATTTGGTCTACCCCGGGGTGCTTACTTTTTCGGCTGAACGATCACTTAACGACCGTTGAAATTATTATGGCTCACCCTCAATGGATCTGTTGTATCTCATAACTCCGGCACTCCTTGCAACCCAATTTGTGGACACTCGCTCCATTGGGGTCATTTTCTTCCAGCCCGCATCATCTCTGGGTTTGTAGATTCTCGCTCAAGTAGCCGGCGGGAATGTCCCGCGACGCGCCAAAGTTTTTATTGCGGATTATTCAAGTGTTTTCCTGCGACTATGAAAACTTGATCTAGTAACTGCCATGTCGCGACTCTAACCAAGGAAGTGACTACTAACTTGCAGGGTGTAGGTCCGGAGCTGCGCGCGGAGTGCAAGCGCGCCGGCCCCGGTGTGGAGTAGGGTAGGAGTGCTTCCTGGGCACGCCGAGCTCCAGCTCGGCTTGCGGACCGCAGGTCCGCGTTGACTCGCCCCACCCCCGGTGCTCGCCCTGCGGGCGCCTCTGGCATCCAAATTTGCTCCCGGCAAACTTGTCGTGGCCAGCGGCCGCTTCTACAGGATCGGGGTCGCCACCAGAATCAGCGAGGCCGGTTTCCCGGTCTCGGGATGCAGGGGCTCCTTCATTTCTTCCAGGCGCAGCCCCGCCCTGCGGACCAGCCGCAGCCAGCTTTCCAGGGTGCGAAAGTACCAGGGTGCCGGCTCGCTGAAATCCCCGCTAAACCCGGCCCAGGAGCCCGGTCGCCAGCCGTCCCGGTAGTCAGCGTCACCACAGGTGACCATTGGGTGCAGCGTTTGTACCACCAGGTGCCCGCCGGGATTGAGCAGCTTCCCCGACGCGGCGAATATCCCCTCCACCGACTCCCCGCCCAATAGCGAGAAGTTGCACACCAGCAGGTCGAAGCGCCGGCGCATTTCACCCGCGGCCAGGGCCTCGTAGGAAAGCGGCCGGTAGCGCTCCCGCGGGCCGGCGCGATGCTGTGCCGCCCCGATCAGTTCCGGCACCGCGTCGATCCCCCACACCTCCGGGCCCCGCTCCGCCAGTGCCCGCGCCAGCCAGCCCTCGCCACAGCCGATGTCCAGCACCGTCGCCGGCTGCCGTTGCAGCACGGCGTCTACAATTGCCCCATCCGTAACCAGTTTGCGGCTGGCGATATCGCCCTCGCCAATGGCGCGGATCCAGGGGGCGGCGTTTTTGTGCCAGCTGCGCAGGATGCTTTTATCGCTGAATTCAGAATCGCTCATAGGGGCGCCTTGTTGAAGCTGCGACACCGAGTGTACCGTCAGGCCGGCTGGGAGAAAAAAGAGAAACAATATGCGCCGTCAAATGGTATTCGACTATGTCATCGTCGGCGGCGGCTCCGCCGGCTGCGTACTGGCCAACCGCCTCAGCGCCGGGGAACAGAATCGCGTCTGCCTGCTGGAGGCGGGACCGGCGGACTGGAACCCGCTGATCCGGATGCCCGCGGGCATCGGCTACCTGGTGCCCGGCGCCGGTTGCAACCAGCACCACTATACCGAGCCACAGGAACGCCTGGACGGCCGCCGGCTGTTCTGGCCCCGCGGTCGTACCCTGGGGGGCAGCAGCGCGATCAATGCCATGATTTATATGCGCGGCAACGGTGCCGACTACGATGACTGGGAAGCGGCGGGCAACCCGGGCTGGGGTTGGCGGGACTTGCTGCCTTACTTTCTGTTGGCAGAAGGCAACGAGCGCGGCAGCGACGCCTACCACAGCGGCTACGGCCCGCTGGCGGTATCGGACCTGAAATGGAAAACCCCCGTGGGCGCCGCCTTCCTGCGCGCGGGCCAATCCGCTGGGCACCCTCTCAACAATGATTTCAACGGCAGTCTGCAGGACGGCGTGGGCTTCTACCAGGTCACGCAAAGGCGCGGACGCCGCTGTTCCTCCGCGGCGGCCTACCTGTACCCGGTGAGAAATCGTCCCAATCTCAGCGTTTTCACCCACAGCCAGGCGGCGCGGCTCCTGTTCAGGGGCGACCGGGTGTGCGGTGTGCAACTGCTGGACGGCAACTGTATTCTCACCAACGGGGAAGTGCTGTTGTGCGCCGGCGCCATCCAGTCGCCGCAACTGTTGCTGCTGTCCGGTATAGGTCCGGAGGCGGAGCTGAAAAAGGCGGGCATAGTGTCCCAGGCGCATTTGCCGGGAGTGGGCAAGAACCTGCAGGACCACCTGGATATCACCCAGGTGGTGGAGGCCTCGGCGCCGGTGACTTTCTCCAACTCCCTGTGGCCAAAACTGAAAACCACCCTGCGCCTGCCGGAATACTGGTTTGCGGGCCGCGGCCCGCTGACCAGCAACGTCGCCGAAGCCGGCGGCTTCGCCTGTTCCAGCCGGGCAAACGGCCGGCCGGATATCCAGTTTCACCTGACCGCCGCGCCGCTGTTCCAGCACGGCCTGCGCAAGCCCGGCGGCTACGGTTATTCGCTGCACGCCTGTGCGTTGAGGCCGATAAGCCGCGGCGAGATCACCCTGGCTTCCGGGGACCCGCGCGCGCTGCCGCTGATCCAGCCCAATTACCTGGGTGCGGACGAGGACCAGGCTGTCCTGGCGGAGGGGTTCGAAATGGCGCGGGAGATTCTCCTGCAGCCGGCGTTGCAGCGCTATCACAAACGCTGGTGGAACCCGGATAAACCGCTGAAAACCCAGAAGGCCATCGGGGAATTTATTGCCCGGCACGCGGAGACCATTTACCACCCCGCGGGCACCTGCAAAATGGGCTCCGACGAAATGGCGGTGGTGGACGCGCAGTTGAAAGTGCACGGCGTCGATGGACTGCGGGTGGTGGACGCCTCCATAATGCCCGCCCTGATCAGCGGCAACACCAATGCGCCGGTGATCGCTATCGCGGAAAAGGCCGCAGATATGATTTTGCAGCGGCAGCAAAAGCCGCTGCCCGTGCAAGCCGCTATGGAACCCGAATGATCTGGCTGTGTCCCGTCTGTCAGTTGCCACTGGAATTTACCGATACCGCCTGGCGCTGTGCCGAGAGGCACAGCTTCGACCGCGCGCGCGAGGGTTATGTCAACCTGCTGCCGGTCAGTCGCAAGCGCAGTAAAGAGCCGGGAGATTCGGCGGAAATGCTGCGGGCGCGGCGGCGCTTTCTCGAGGCGGGCCACTACCGCCCACTGGTGGACGCCATCGCGGCGCTGCTGCCCTATGTGCCGGGCCGGCAGCTGCTGGATATTGGCTGTGGCGAGGGCTATTACTCGCGGCAGCTGGAATCCGCGGGCTGGCTGCCGGAGGCCCTGGCGGGAATCGATATTTCCAAGGCCGGTATACGCATGGCGGCGAAAAGCCAGCCCGGAACCCAGTTCGCGGTGGCGGGCAGCTACCATCTACCCCTGGCGCGGGACAGCGTCGACCACCTGCTGCGTATCTTCGCGCCGGCGGCGGACGACGAGATGCACCGGGTGGTGAACCCCGGCGGCTCCCTGCTGGACGTGGCTCCCGGCCCGGAGCATCTCTGGTCATTGAAGTCCGCGCTTTATACCGAACCCCGGCAGCACCCGCCGCCGAAACCGGTTGCGGGTTTTGCCGCGGAAGTGGAAATGCGCTGCAGTTTTCCGTTTACCCTGCGCGGACGCGAAGCGATCGTCGACTTTCTCGCCATGACGCCCTTTGCCTGGAAGGGGCACAGCGAAGTGCGCGAGGAACTGGAACGGCGTGACTCGCTGAAAATGGAGGCGGATTTCGTGGTGCGCAGACTGGTTAGTAAAAAGTAACTATAGAAAGTAACTATGGCTACCCCGAGAGATTACGGTTTTATGCAGCGCGCCATCGAACTGGCGCGCATTGCCGGCGAGCGCGGCGAGGTGCCGGTGGGCGCAGTGGTGGTGCTGAACGGGCAGATCGTCGGCGAGGGCAGCAACCGCCCCATCGGCAACTGCGACCCCAGCGCCCACGCGGAAATTATCGCCCTGCGCCAGGCGGCGGAACACCTGCAGAACTACCGCCTGCCGGAGGCCACCCTGTACGTCACCATAGAGCCCTGCACCATGTGCTTTGGCGCCATGGTGCACGCGCGGGTGGGTCGGCTGGTATACGGCGCCGCGGAACCGCGCGCCGGTGCGGTGGAGAGTCGCTTGCGATTGAGTGAAGAGGATTTTTTCAATCACCGAATAGCCGTGGAGAGCGGTGTGATGGCGGAGGAGACTGGGGACTTGGTGAAGGAGTTTTTCCGGGGCAGGCGCTAGTGTGGTGTCTCCTATTAACTGGTCCTATCAGAGCCCCCCAAAATGCTCACAGTTAGGCGCAGCTCGCAGGGAATGGTCATTCCATTTTCAAGAGCTGCAACGCAGCTGTGGGTATTTTGGGGGGCTCCTTCCGGGCGGGCCGCTAAGCAGCCATCTGCGGCGTTGCATTTGCTTGACGTAGCCGGCTACGCCTGCGCAAATGCGCCTTGCATCTGGCCGCTTAGCGGCCCGCTGATATGACCATTTAGTATGAAACACCACACTAGGT
>NZ_JBOFOC010000072.1:0-70932 GCF_051659245.1 Microbulbifer sp. | reverse complement strand
CTGCGGCGTTGCACTTGCTTGACGTAGAATGACTACGCCGGCGCAAGTGCGCCTTGCATCTGGCCGCTTAGCGGCCCGCTGGTGTCACTATTTAGTACCATACAGGACACTAGGTTGTGGCTTTCTCTCCGCTTCGCCGTTAAAGTGGGACGCTATGATTTGATTGCGTCGGATAATTTTTATCCAGCACTGCCGCACTGAGGGAAAGAATAGTGGTCCAGGGCGATCAGGAATCCATTGTCTACGGCTGTATCAAAGACAGCAACAGTCTGGCCGGCGGTTCGGGCCGCCGGCGGGTCAACCGGGAGGCCGTGCTCAGCCTGCCAAGCGCCGATGACCGGCCCCTTCTGTGCCGGGATATGTTTTCCATTCCCACTATCAAAGTGAAGCAGTCCCAGTACCAGACCGATGTAATCCATTTTGGTGCTTCCTACCGCGCGGTCGAGTACGAGTGGAGTCACTGGATCGAGAAGTTCGAGGAGCTGTTGCGCGGCATGTACTGGGTGTCCGCCACGGTGCACCTGGAAACCGAGCTCTCCGGTACCCACTCCTTTACCTGGGAGGCGACCGGCCTCTACCACGAACCCGGCAGCGGCGAAATGCAGGTGCGCTGCGAGTGGACCCAGGAGGGCAGGGTTAGCGTATGACCCGCGATATGAATCCACGGGGTGGATGCGCTGCGATTATCCTTTCTACTACTAAATTGGCATCAGCAAAGGGAGTTTTTATGAAAGCTTATCAATCCGTATTCCTGGCGAGCACCTTGCTGTTTTCCCCTCTGTTGCAGGCACAGGAACAGAAGGCGCTGGAGCTGATCTCCGAGGCTCCGGAAGGCGCAGAGGTCTACATTATTTCCCCGAAAGACGGCGAAAAGGTCGGCGAGACTTTCACGGTTCGCTTCGGCCTCTCCGGTATGGGTGTGGCCCCGGCGGGTGTGAACAAGGCGGATACCGGCCACCACCACCTGCTGATCGATCTGGAGGAGATACCGGACCTGACCAAACCCCTGCCGTCTTCGGACAAGGTGATCCACTTTGGCGGCGGCCAGACCGAAACCCAGGTTACCCTGCCGCCGGGTGTGCACACGCTGCAGCTTGTACTGGGCAACTACCTGCACATTCCCCACAGGAAACCGGTGGTTTCCAGGAAGATCACCCTAGAGGTTCAATAGACACCGCGCGGGCGCGCTCTGCGCAGGGACAGCCAGCCATGAAAAACAAGTTCCGCACCGAAAAAGACAGCCTGGGCGAAGTACAGGTGCCGCAGGGCGCGCTCTACGGTGCACAGACCCAGCGCGCCGCCGACAATTTTCCGGTGAGTGGCTACCGGATGCCGGAGGAGTTCATTCGCGCGATAGTGTTGATCAAAAAGTCCGCCGCCGAGGCCAATCGCGACCTGGGCCTGCTGGACGAACAACTGGCTGCCGCCATTGTCGCCGCCTGCGATGCCGTCAGCGGTGAGAACTTCGCCGTGCAGTTTCCCCTCGATGTTTTCCAGACCGGCTCCGGCACCAGTTCCAATATGAATGTGAACGAGGTATTGGCTCATATCGCCGAGCGGGACAGCGGTGTGGAGGTGCACCCCAACGACCACGTCAATATGAGTCAGAGCAGTAACGACGTGGTTCCCAGTGCCATTCACGTATCCGCGTTGCTGGCGGTGCGGGACGAGTTGTTGCCGGCGTTGCGCCACCTGCACCGCCAGTTGTGCGACAAGGCGGACAGCGTCGCCGATGTGGTGAAAACCGGGCGCACCCATTTGATGGACGCAGTGCCCATGACCCTGGCCCAGGAGATTTCCGCCTGGGCGGATCAAGTGGAATCCTGCCGCGAGCGTATACGCGGCACCCTGCCGCGGCTGGCGCGGTTGGCCCAGGGCGGCACCGCTATTGGCACCGGCCTGAACGCCCATCCGCGCTTTGCGGAATTGTTTGCGCAAAAACTCAGTGCCAACAGCGCCCAGCAGTTTCGTCCCGCGGAAAACCTGTTCACGGCGATCGCCTGCCAGGACACCGCGGTGGAGGTGTCGGGCCAGTTGAAAGTACTGGCGGTGGCATTGATGAAAATCGCCAACGACCTGCGCTGGATGAACAGCGGTCCGCTGGCGGGCTTTGCTGAAATCGAATTGCAGGCATTGCAGCCGGGCAGCAGCATTATGCCCGGCAAGATAAACCCGGTGATTGCCGAGTCCGCGGCCATGGCTGCGGCCCAGGTGATGGGCAACGACACCACCATCACCGTGGCCGGGCAGAGTGGCAATTTCCAGCTCAACGTGATGTTGCCGGTGATCGCTTACAACCTGCTGGAGAGCATCCGCCTGATGTCCAACAGTGCGCGCTTGCTGGCGGACAAGGCCATCGCCACCTTTGCGGTCAAGCGCGGGAATATGGAGCGGACGCTGGCGCGCAACCCGATTCTGGTAACGGCGCTGAATCCCGTGATCGGCTATGCCCGGGCGGCGGAAATCGCCAAGAAGGCCTACGGCAGCGGCCGGCCGATTCTGGATGTAGCGCGGGAGATGACCGATCTGGGCGAGGACGAGTTGAAGCGGTTGCTGGACCCCAGATCAATGATCGGTGACCAGTGATCAAGGTCCGTTGGTATCTGGTAACCGGTAACTGATCATTGGTATTTGACACCGGCCAGCGGATGGCTCAGGATTTTGCGCCGCAATGACTCCGGCGACTATCGGGTCCGACCGTGAGTCCATTTTCACCCCAATCGCCGGTAGATTCCCATGGCTAGAAAATCCCGCCGCTCCTTTATCACCAGCGTACTCGCCTGTGTCGCCTTTGTCGCGGCGGCGGTGTGGAGCTGGGACCTCCCGGTGGAAGATGTGATTTCCTACCTGGTGCTGCTGCTGATTTTTTTGCTGGTGATTATCGTCGCTGCGCTGGGTTTTGGTGCTCTGCTGAGCTGGCTGCGCAGGCGCAGGAAGTAATGGGCAGCTCCCACAACCTCTTTCGGGTGCGCCTGGTGGCGGCTCGCTACGTTTTTTAGAGGTGCCGGGATGAGCGTGACGGAAGAGGACATCCGTATTCCCATCGCCTACCTGGAGCGGCTGCTGGAGGAGGCGGCGCGGCGTGGCTGCGACCGCGCGGAGCTGTTGGCTTCGGTCGGCATTGAGGAGTCGGAGCTGCAGGGGCGGGCGGCGTTTTCCGCGCTGAAATACGGCCGCCTCTACCAGCGGGTGATGTGGCAGGTGCAGGACGAGTGGTTCGGCATGCTCAGCGGCGGTCGGGTGCGCTCCGGTTCCTTTCGCCTGCTGTGTCTCACCGTGGTCAACTGCGCAACCGTCCGCCAGGCCATTGCCCTGAGTGCGGAATTTATGGAGATCTGTCGCGGCTTCAAGGTGAAGCCGGTCCTGGAGCCCGCCGGTACCGGTCGCGAGCGGGTGGTGATCCGGGGGATCAGTTCCCTGGCGGAAGGCGAGTTTCAAAAACTGATCGCGCAGACGGACCCGGGAGTGATCCGCACCACCCTGGCGGTATGGCACCGCTTCTACTGCTGGCTGGTGGGGCGCGAGATTCCTTTGGCGCGGCTGCACTTTTCCTTTCCCTGCCCGGAGGAATTCCGCACGCTGGCCCAGAGCGAGGCGGGGGAGCTGCTGTTCGAGCAGGGGGCCAACGCTCTGGAGTACGACAGCCGCTATCTGGATTACCCGGTGGTGCAGAGTCCGCAGACGGTGGAGGACTTTATCCGCACCGCCCCCTACCACCTGGTGATCAGCGACGGCAGTGCCAACAGCATCAAGACCAAGGTAAAGACCATCCTGAACCGCGACGTGAGCGAATCCATGCCCGCGGCGGAAGTGGTGGCGGAGCGCCTGAATATGTCGGTCACCACCCTGCGCAGGCGCCTGCAGCAGGAGGGTACCTCCTATCAGAAGCTGAAGGACGAGTGCCGCATGGAGGCCGCGTTTCACTACCTCGGCTGCCCGGACCTTTCCAGCGCGCAGATCGCGGAAATGCTCGGCTTCGACGAGTCCAGCGCCTTCTTCCGCGCCTTCAAGAAATGGACCGGTATCACCCCGGGTGAGTACCGCAGCCGCAAGGCCGGCTAACCCCTGGGAACGCCGAGCTCCAGCTCGGCAGGGCTGCGGGACTCGGGACTCGAGAAAGAATACCGGAGCGCGATGCGAAGGCCCTGATATCGGGAGCCGTTCGAGAAACGTTTGCCGATGAGGCTGTTGAACGAACGGCTCCCGGTAGCAGGGCCGCCACGGCATTCGCCTGAGCGGGCTGCCCGAGTCCACGACAAATCCCGAGCCACTCCCGCCGCCCCGATTTGTCACCGCTTTGGACAGATTTCGCCATAGTGACCCCCGCCTACTTGCCACTATGATGAACCAATCGTAAATTTGAGTCATAAAATTGACCGGCCGGTCCCCGGGATCGGAGCCACAACAGCGAATTGAGGGTAGCAGGATGACCGATATCAAGATTCCACTGCGCGATATGCGCTTCGCCATGCGCGAACTGTTCGACTGGGATCAGCACTACGCTTCCCTGGGCTACGAGGAAGCCACTCCGGATCTGGTAGACGCCATCCTGGAGGAGGGCGCCAAGTTCTGCGAGAACGTGCTGGTGCCGCTGAACCAGATCGGCGACCAGCAGGGTTGTACCTGGAAGGACGGCGAAGTCATCACTCCCGAGGGCTTCAAGGAAGCCTACCAGCAGTTCGTGGAAGCCGGCTGGCCCTCCCTGGCCCACGACGTGGAGCACGGTGGCCAGGGCCTGCCCCCGTCCCTGGGCACCCTGATGAGCGAGATGGTGGGCACCGCCAACTGGTCCTGGGGTATGTACCCGGGCCTGTCCCACGGCGCCATGAATACCCTGGAGGCCCACGGTACTCCGGAGCAAAAGGAAACCTACCTGGCGAAGCTGGTGGAGGGTTCCTGGACCGGCACCATGTGCCTCACCGAGCCGCACTGCGGCACCGACCTGGGCATCCTGCGTACCAGGGCCGAGCCCAACGCGGACGGCTCCTATGCCATCACCGGCACCAAGATCTTTATCTCCGCCGGCGAACACGACATGGCGGAGAATATCGTGCATATCGTGCTCGCCCGCCTGCCCGACGCCCCTCCCGGCACCAAGGGCATCTCCCTGTTCATCGTGCCCAAGTTCCTGCCCAACTCAGACGGAACTGTCGGCGAGCGCAACGGCGTGGTTTGCGGTTCCCTGGAGCACAAGATGGGTATCCACGGCAACGCCACTGCGGTGCTCAACTTTGACGGCGCCAGAGGTTTCCTGATCGGTCCGCCGAACAAGGGTTTGAACTGCATGTTCACCTTTATGAACACCGCGCGCCTGGGCACCGCCCTACAGGGGCTCGCCCACGCCGAGGCCGGTTTCCAGAAATCCCTGGCCTATGCCAAGGATCGTCTGCAGATGCGCGCCCTGTCGGGCCCGAAAAATCCGCAGGGCCCGGCGGACCCGATTATCGTGCACCCGGACGTGCGCCGTATGCTGCTGACCCAGAAGGCCTTCGCCGAGGGCGGCCGTATGCTGATCCTGCTGTGTGCCCAACAGGTGGACCGCACCCACAAGGGCAGCGAGGAAGAGAAAAAGGAAGCCGATGAGCTGCTGGCCTTCCTGACGCCGATTGCCAAGGCCTTCCTCACTGAGACCGGTTTCGAATCCGCCAACCTGGGCCTGCAGTGTTTCGGTGGTCACGGCTATATCGCCGAGTGGGGCATGGAACAGAATGTGCGAGACGCGCGCATCGCCACCATCTACGAGGGCACCACCGGAGTCCAGGCACTGGACCTGCTGGGTCGCAAGGTGCTGATGAGCCAGGGTGAATTGCTGCGCCGCTTCACCAAAGTCGTGCACAAGTTCTGCCAGACGGAAGTCGACAACGAGGCCCTGTCCCCGTTCATCGGCAAACTGGAGGAGCTGAACAAGCAGTGGGGTGATCTCACCCTGCACGTTGGCGCCAAGGCGATGGAAAACCCGGATGAAGTGGGAGCCGCCTCCGTGGACTACCTGATGTTCTCCGGTTACGCCGTCCAGGCCTATCTCTGGGCCCGCGTGGCCAAGGTGGCCAATGACAAACTGGCCGGGGGCTCCGGAGAGGTGGATTTCTACAAGGCCAAGCTGGCCACCGCGCGCTTCTTCTACGACCGCATAGTGCCGCGCACCGCCGCCCACGCCGCGGCGATCCTGAGTGGCGCCGACAACCTGATGGAGCTGGATGCAGAGCACTTCGCTTTCTGAGTCCTGTTGCCAATAAAAAACCGCCGCTGCCCCGGCGGTTTTTTGTTCCTCCCCGGTAGGAGCGGCCCATGGCCGCGATCAGTGTTTGGATCACTCGGGAAGCCTGATCGCGGCCATGGGCGGATGGCCGCCCCGCCGCTCCTACAAAAGGGCGAGACGAACCATAAAAATTTTTGGAATTGGCCGCCCCATGCAACTGCCGGACCAAACACTCGCCCGCCTGCGCCGCCTCACTTGTTTGCACCCACTCACTCGGGTACAGTTCCGGCTACCGGATGCCAGCGATTTTTACATTCTCCTGCCGAGTCAGTCCGGCGACAATGCCGCGGTGCAGAAACCGGGACATACGGAGGAGGCGGCGCTGGTACTGGAAATGTCCCAGAGCACACTCAGCGCGGTCATCGATGGCCGTCTCAGCGCGCGCCACGCGCTTCTACTGGGGGAAATCCGTTATACCGGGGACCGGGAACTGGCGGCCTCCTTGGCAGACATTTTCGGCGCTAAAGAACAATAAATAGTCCGTATTCCTCGCAGTTTGGGCGATTTCGTCTATAAAAAACGGAAGGTGCGGGTAAACGACAACAATACTGGGAGAAGACAGTTGGACATCGAACGCAGCATACTCGAGGTATTTTCGGACGCCTGCGCCAGGTTCAGTGACAGGCCGGCATTTACCTGCCTGGGGCAGACACTCTCCATCGGCGATATCGACAAACTTAGCGCAAAGTTTGCCTCCTACCTGCAGAACCACACCGGCCTGGAACCCGGCGATCGCATCGCCGTGCAACTGCCCAATGTGCTGCAGTACCCGGTAGTCGTATTCGGCGCCCTGCGCGCCGGGCTGGTGGTGGTGAATACCAATCCCCTGTACACCCGGCGCGAGCTGAAGCACCAGCTCAACGACTCCGGTGCCAAGGCGCTGGTGGTGCTCGCCAATATCGCCGATACCGCCTCCCAGGTGGTTCCCGAGACCGGCGTCGAGCAGGTGATCGTCAGCGAAATCGCCGACCTGCACAGCCCGGTCAAACGGCTGCTGATCAACAGTGTCGCCAAGTACATCAAGAAAATGGTGCCGGAGTTCTCCTTTGCCAAGCAGGTGGACTTCCGAGACGCCATGGCCCTGGGCGGCAAGCAGCCACACAGCGACGTACAGCGCACACCGGACGATATCGCCGTGCTGCAGTACACCGGCGGCACCACTGGTGTGGCCAAAGGCGCCATGCTCACCAACCGCAACCTGGTGGCCAATATGGAACAGGTGCGCGAGGCCCTGGGCGACTCCATGAAAGAGGGTGCGGAACTCTATGTGGCACCGCTGCCCCTGTACCATATCTACGCCTTCACCATTCACTGCATGTGCCTGTTCGCCACCGGCAACCACTCCCTGCTGATCCCCAACCCGCGGGATATTCCGGCGTTCGTGAAGACTCTCAAGGGGCTGCGCTTTACCGGCTTTGCCGGCCTCAACACCCTGTTCAACGGCCTGATGCGCAACCCGGATTTCGCCAACCTGGATTTCAGCAAGCTGCACACCACCTGTTCCGGCGGCATGGCGCTCACCCGCGATACCGCCAACCGCTGGGAAAAAATAACCGGCTGCCCGGTGACCGAGGGCTACGGCCTGACAGAAACCTCCCCGGTGGTTTCCTTCAACCCCACCGAAGCGGTGCAGATGGGTACCGTGGGCGTTCCGGTACCGGGTACCGAGGTGAAGGTGATCGACGAAAACGGCAGCGACCTGCCCAACAACTCACCGGGTGAGTTATGCGTGCGCGGCCCGCAGGTAATGAAGGGCTACTGGCAGCGCCCCGAGGCCACGGCGGATTCCATCGATAGTGACGGCTGGCTGAGGACCGGCGATATGGCGGTGATCCAGGACGACGGCTATATCAAAATCGTCGATCGCAAGAAAGACATGATCATCGTCTCCGGCTTCAACGTCTATCCCAATGAGATCGAGGACGTGGTCAGCACCCACGACAAGGTCGCCGAGGCCGCGGCCATCGGCATCCCCGACGAAAAGAGCGGCGAACTGGTCAAACTGTTTGTGGTCAAGGCCGATCCTTCCCTCACCCAAGAGGAGGTGCTTGCCTACTGCCGGGAAAACCTGACTGCCTACAAGGTGCCCAAGCAGGTAGAGTTTCGCGAAGAACTGCCGAAGACCAATGTGGGCAAAATTCTGCGCCGGGCGCTGCGCGATGAGGAATTGAAAAAATCCGGGACGCCGGTAAGCGCCTGATTTTCGTTCTCCCGAATAAAAAAACCCGCTGGAGACAGCGGGTTTTTTGATGAAGCACTTCCCTGTGCTTCACCCTCCGGGTCAGCTAAAGACGACCCAAAGCCCCCGGCGCTTTTGTGTAAGAACCTGTTTGCGATCTATGGTGCTGCACGCCCAGCGCGGGGTCGGGAGGGGTGCCTCTTTCCGGGACACGGGCTGGCCCCCCCCCCTTTAAATACATCCCTGTACGCTCGTAATCGGCATCCCTTGCCTTATACGGTTTCGAAAAGAGGCACCCCTCCCGACCTGGAGAGTTCTTCGCGAGATTCTAAACAGCAGGACTTTATCGCCCCGAACGGCGGCCCGCAGTTTCAGCTCTCGCCGGCCATTTCCCTGTTCGTCAGCTGCGAGGACCAGGAAGAGGTGGACCGGCTTTGGGAAAAGCTCACCGAGGGCGGGGAGGAGCAGCCCTGCGGCTGGTTGACGGACAGGTTCGGTGTATCCTGGCAGATTATTCCCAAGATCCTGGGAGAGAAGCTGTTTGATCCGGACCCGGTGAAAGCGGGGAATGTGATGCAGGCGATGATACAGATGAAGAAGATCGATATCGCCGCGATTAAGAGGGCCCACGCGGGTTCCTAATACCAGCAATGTAGGAGCGGCCGCTGGCCGCGATCCTGGGAGCGCCGAGCTCCAGCTCGGCATAGCGGGCCGGAGGCCCGCTCGGGCGAACATAAGGTTCGCCCCTACGATTCCCTTCTTCTGTTTACCTATTTCCTGACTTCGGCACTGGCATCGCGAATCGCGCGGAATTCGTTGCCTTTATACCAGTTGGGCCAGTCGCGGCTGTTGGCCAGTTGCAGGCCCAGGTCCAGCCCCAGTTGCAGGTCCATGGCGGTGCCTTCCAGGTTCCAGTTGGGGTCGTACTCGTCCGCCGGCTTGTGATAGGCGTGGGCGGTGTACTGCTCGGACTGCTGCTGCGCCCACTCGCGACCGTGCTCGAAGCTGTCGCTGCCGGACTTGAAATAGAGCATGGGTACGCCCTTCTTTGCCAGGCTGAAATGATCGGAGCGGTAGAAGTAGCCGCGCTCCGGATGCTCTTCCGGCGCCAGGTAGCGGTCCTGTTGTTTGGCGGTTTTTCCCAGCATTTTTTCCAGTTCGCTGTTGCCGTAACCCACCACGATCACATCGCGCATGGGCCCCAGCACGCCCAGGGCATCGAAGTTGATACCGGCAACCGTGTTGGCCAGCGGCACTACCGGGTTGGCGGCGTAGTATTTGGAGCCCAGCAGTCCGGATTCCTCCGCGGTAACCGCGACGAACAGCAGCGAGCGGTCCGGCCTGTCTTCCTTCGCGGCGGCCTGGCGGGCCATGGCCAGCAGGCCGGCGGTGCCGGTGGCATTGTCCACCGCGCCGTTGAAAATATGGTCCTCGCCTCCGGTATTTTCATTGATGCCGAGATGATCCCAGTGGGCGGTGTAGATAATGGCTTCGTCCGGGAATTTGCCACCGGGCAGCTTGGCCACCACATTGCGGGAATCGGAAGTGCGCAGCTGGTTGTTGAGTTGCACGCTGGCGCTCAGGCCCAGGGGCTTGGCCACAAAGTCGCGGGTCTTGGCCACCTCCATCTCCCCGGCCAGATCCAGGCCCGCGGCCTTGAAGAGTTCCCCGGCGGCATCGCCGGTCATCCAGGCCTCCACCGCCACGCGGCCGGCATTTTTGTCTTCCGCGGCCAGGCTGATCTGGGCGCCGGACCAGCTGCCGCTGACCACTTCCCAGGGATAGCCGGCCGCACCGGTCTCATGAATGATGATGGCGCCGTCGGCGCCCTGGCGTGCCGCCTCCTCGAACTTGTAGCTCCAGCGGCCGTAGTAGGTCATGGCATTGCCGTTGAACACTGCCTTGTCCTGGGTGGCGTAGCCGGGGTCGTTGACCAGGATCACCGCGGTCTTGCCTTCCATGTCCAGGCCGGCGTAGTCGTTCCAGTCGTTTTCCGGGGCGACGATGCCGTAGCCGACGAATACCAGCTCGCTGTCTTCCAGCGCGGAGGACTCTGTCTGGCGCTGGGTGAAGGCGACCATATCGGTGAGCGGCTGCAGTTGTTTGTCGAAATCTTCGCCCTTGATCGTCAGCGGGGTGGATTCGATCTGCATTTCCACCACCGGCACCTGTTGGAACCAACTGGGCTTGCCCTCGGCGTCGACGGTACCGGGCTCCAGTCCCAGGGCTTCAAATTGTTCCGCCAGGTAGTTGACGGTCAGTTCCTCGCCGCGGGTGGCGGGGGCACGGCCCTCGAATTTGTCGGAGGCGAGAATTGCGATGTGCTTGTGCAGGTCCGCGGCCATTTGCGCGATCTGCGATTGGCCGGCTTTCGCCTGCTCCTGCTGTTCAGCTTGCGGTGCGGCGGTCTCAGTTTGGGAGGCGGGCGTTGCGGCTTCTTTGCCACAGGCACCCAGGCCGCCGACAATGGCTGCGGCCAGGCCCAGGCGGCGCCAGAGTTGTGGGGTCTGCATAGTGCTGTCCTGTGAATCTTATTCTGAAGCGGATTAAAGTAGCAAAAAGCACGCCGGAGGCCGAAGGATTCTGTGCTGAAATTTCTGTGTTACACAGCAGGTTTTATGGGGGTGCCTAGGGCTGTTGGAGCGGCTGCTGGCCGCGATCGGCTTCACTCCGTAGTTATGAATGGGCGACTCTGCTGCCGGAGGTAATTTGCGGGACACGCTGTGAATACATCCTTCTGGTCCAATGCCGATCGCGGCCAACGGCCGCTCCTACACAAGACAGCGCGGGCCTGCGGCCCGTTGCGGAGCTGGAGCTCCGCGGTCCCGGGTTACAGTGCCTTCAGGGTTTCGCGGATCGGGAAGAGAATATCCCGCGCCAGCTGCTGGCTGCGCGCCGGGGACCAGCCCTCAATGGGGTCGGGCAGTTCGTCGTTGTCCTTGAACGGCATTTCCAGGGTCAGCGCCAGGGTGCGGAACTGATGGCCGCACCAGTTGGTGCCGACGGTCATGTTGGCCTCCCCGGGTTTGTCCAGTTCGTAACCGCGCGCGGTCTGGAAGTCCGGGTTGATGGCGGCAAAGGTGCGCTTGAAGGTTTCCTCCAGCCTGGCGTGGCGCTCGTCATAGCCGGGGATGCCCTCGCAGGCGGCCACGAAGTTGTAGGGCAGGGCCTCGTCCCCGTGAATATCCAGGAAGATATCGCCGCCCACTTCCAGCATTCTCTCCCGCACCAGGTAGACCTCCGGGCTTCTGTCCATACTGGGCTCCAACCACTCGCGGTTGAGATTGGCGCCCACGGCATTGGTGCGCAGGTGGCCGCGCACACTGCCGTCCGGGTTCATATTGGGCACTATGTAGAAAACGGTGTCGTCGAGCAGGGTCCTCGCCGAGGGGTTGGCCGGGTCCAGTAGGGCTTCCAGAAAGCCCTCCACAAACCACTCCGCCATGGTCTCTCCGGGATGCTGGCGGGCGATCATCCATACCCGGTGCTTCGCCGTCCCGGGGTCGCCCACGGTGAGCAGGCTCATATCGCGGCCATCCAGGGTCCGGCCCAGGGTCTCCAACTGTACCCGGTCGTCCCCCTGGGCCCAGGCCAGCAGGTCCAGGTGGCGCTCCCAGGAGAAGGGGGCGAAGTAGGCCAGGTAGATGGCCGGACGGTCCAGCTCCACGGTGAAATCCAGGGTGTTGCCGTCGTACTCGGCGCCGATACGAAACCAGTTCTGGCGATCGTAGGAGGCGCACACCCGGTAGTTTTCCCAGCCTTCCGGATAAGCGGCCTTGCCGGCGTTGACGATGCGTAGGGGATAGCTCGCGCCCGCTTCGCCTTCCAGGCGGAAATGAAACCACTGGTAGAAGTCGGAATTGTTGTCCTGACGGATCGCCAGTTCGATGGGGCTGCAGTCGGTATTGACGACTTCGATATTGCCACTGTCAAAGGCGCTGGTGATATACATGTATTCACTCCGGGTTGGATAACGCGGGCAGGATACAGTGGTGCGAAGGATTTTTCAGTTATAGCGGTACAGGACGTACCGCCACAGCCGAAGACCGGACAAACAGACAAAAAATAAAGCGGGGCACCGCTCACGCGATACCCCGCTTTCGCCGTTCCATGGCGGCACCTGTTGCGACTACTGCTCCCTGAAATTTCCGGTGTCGGCCCCCGGCGACTGCTCACTGCCCGGCCTGAACACAAGTGCGCAAGATCGCACCGACAGAAATTGTGTACCGCTCCCTTACATACCGCATCAGGTGCTGTTTAAAGTTTAGGCAGCTGCGGGGCGGCTTGGTGGTGTGGGGCGTGAGGTTGGCGCAGGTTTGGTTAAGTTTTGACCATTTTGATTCGGAGGAGTTCGACTTTTTCTCTCCGGTAAATACTGACTTTGCGATCTGGGGCACATTAGGAGGGAGGGGGCGCCACTTCCGACTTTCGGGATATACCGGTAAGCTAGTGTCCTGTCTGGTATTAAATAGTGATATCAGCGGGCCGCTAAGCGGCCAGATGCAAGGCGCACTTGCGCCGGCGTAGTCATTCTACGTCAAGCAAGTGCAACGCCGCAGATGGCTGCTTAGCGGCCCGCCCGAAGGGAGCCCCCCAGATTGCCCACAGCGGCGTTGCAGCTCTTGAAAATGGAATGACCATTCCCTGCGAGCTGCGCCTAACTGTGAACAATCTGGGGGGCTCTGATACCACTATTTAATACCAGACAGGACACTGCGTATCGGTTGTACGGGCCCGTGCCCGCCATCCACGGTTGTTATTGAGAGACAGGTTATGAACAGAACACTCAAGCGCGGCGTCGCCGCCAGCTGCCTGTTGGCGCTGACCATCAACCTCACCGCCTGCGGCTACTTCCTCTATCCGGAGCGCAAGGGTCAGACCGGCGGCCGCGTGGACCCGGTAGTGGTGATCCTGGACGGCGCGGCCCTGTTGTTCGGCATACTGCCGGGCATCGTGGCCTTCGCGGTGGACTTTACCAACGGCACCATCTACCTGCCGGCCGGCGGCAGCTCCGCCATCGACCGCCACCTGAGCGCCATCGATACCGACAAGGCGAAGACGGTGATCGATCAGGACGGCCAGGTCTGGCTGCAGCTTCCGCTGGAGGAATTGTCCGCGGGAGGAGAAGATCTGCAGCAGTTGGGGGCGGCCCTGTCCAGCTACACCGGTCGTCAGGTGGCGGTGCGGGACATCGTCTGGCTGGAAGACCTGGCCGCGTTGCGTGCGGTAACCGCCGAGGCCGGTGCCACCGCCGCGCGCTGATTGGTTCGCGCTCGCAGGGGCGGCCGTTGGTCGCGGTTGGTTTGTGGGGCCGAACCACCGCGGATCGCGGCCAGCGGCCGCTCCTACAGAAGTATCAGTGGATTTCGCCAAACGCCGCTTCTCCCGAAAAATCCAGGGCGTTCGCTGATAGCCCCTTCCTATTCACCACTCATCTTAAAAGCTTTGGGTGACATCCCGGTCCAGCGCCGGAATGCTTTACCGAAGGCGCTCTCGTCGCAGTATCCCAGAGCGACTGCGATTTCCGCGTTGTTCCTGTCCCCCCGGCGCAGCCATTGGCGAGCGTAATGGCTGCGTACTTCATCCTGGAGTTTGCGGAAACTGGCCTTCTCTTCCAGCAGCTTGCGCCCCAGATGACGTGGACTGATGCACAGGCGGCTGGCCAACTGCTCGCGTGTGAGTTGGGGTTCCTGCTGCAGCAGGTGGGTCACCTGTAGTTGCAGACTTTTGCGATTGAGGGTGCTGAGCAGCGCGTCCGCCTCCGGCTTGAGGCGCTCCATCACCTGTTGGTCCGCGGCCATCAGGGGAAGCTCCAGGTCCTGCGGGCGCAGGCGGATGGCGGAGACAGGCGCATTGAACTGCACCTGGGCCTGCAACAGCTGGTGGTACTGTTGTTGCAGTGCCAGGGAGGGAGATGGATAGGCCAACTGCAGGCCCTGGGGTCGAAAGGGGCGCCCGGTCATGCTGCGGACCTGGGCCAGGCAGGCGGAGAGTACGGTTTCCACTCGCAGACGTGCGCAGCGCAGGTAGTTGGGCTGATAGCAGAGATCCACGTGATGGCCGCTGCGGCGCAGTTCGAATTGACCGCCTTCCCCCACCAGCGGGTGGTAGGTCAGCAGCTGTTCCACGGCGGCGCCCAGGGTTTTCTGAGTCATCAGCAGGTAGCCCACCAGGCCCATCTGGCTGATTTGCATGGCTCCCCCCAGCTTGATGCCGAGCAGTGGGTCCGGATAGGCCTCAGCCAGGGCTAGCCACAGCTGCTCCTGGACTCCCATGGGCACTCGCTGATGAGCGTCCATCCCGGCCAAAATAGTCTGTGCGGTCGGCGGGATGGACAGTTTAAGGCTGCGCAAAGCCACTGTGATCGCCCGGGTGTAGCTCAGTGTGACGCTTCTGGAATCGGTGGGTTTCACTGCTCCTGTCCGAAATTAACCAATGCCTGCCCCATTGTGACGATCTGCCCGGGGCTTGTCACGGTATCTTTAACCTCAATCGCCAAAGGAAGAATAAAAATGAAGCCCTACGCGGTAATCGGCGCGGGTCCCATGGGTCTTTGCGCGGTACGCAACCTGAAAAAATACGGTATTCCCTGTGTGGGTTTCGAGATCCACCGGGATGTGGGTGGCCTGTGGGATATCGACAGCCCCACCAGCACCCTATACGAATCGGCGCACCTGATTTCCTCCAAGAAGATGACCGAGTTCGCCGAATTCCCCATGGCGGAGTCGGTGGCCCAGTTCCCGCACCACCGCGAGCTGCGCGAGTACTTCCGCGCCTATGCCCGGGAATTCGGGCTCTACGAACACTATGAATTCAATACCGAGGTGGTGCACTGCGAACGGGATGGAAATGACTGGCGGGTGACCACTCGCTGCAACGGTGGCGAGCGGACGCACCTGTTTGGTGGGCTGCTAATTGCCAACGGCACACTGCACCATCCGAATGTACCGGAATTGCCGGGGCAGTTCGGCGGTGAACTGCTGCATTCCAGCGACTACCGCCACTCGCAGATTTTCGACGGCAAACGGGTGCTGCTGGTGGGCTGCGGCAACAGCGGGGCGGATATCGCCGTGGATGCGGTGCACCGGGCCGCGAGCGTGGATATCAGTCTGCGCCGGGGCTACTACTTCCTGCCCAAGTTTGTCGGCGGCAAACCTATCGACGCGCTGGGTGGCAGCATCAGGTTGCCGCGTTTTATCCAGCAGCGCTTGAGCGCCGCCCTCAGCCGCTTTGTCCTGGGCCGGCCCAATCAGTATGGGTTACCGGAGCCGGATTACAGAATGTTCGAGTCCCACCCGGTGATCAACTCCCTGATCCTGCACCATATCGGCCACGGCGATATCCGCCCCCGGGCCGATATCACTGCCATCGCAGGCAACACCGTGACCTTCGAGGACGGCGGCCGCGGCGACTACGACATGATCCTGCTCGCGACCGGCTACAAGCTGCATTATCCGTTTATTGACAGCGAGCACCTGAACAGAAAGGGTTTCGCTCCCCGACTGTATCTCAACGTATTCCACCCACAGTACGACAACCTGTTCCTGATGGGCATGGTGGAAGCGGCGGGCCTGGGCTGGGAGGGGCGCAACCGGCAGGCGGAACTGGTCGCGCTGTATATTCACCAGCTATCGGTGGGTGCGGAATCGGCGAAGCGGCTGCAGGTCGTCAAGCGCGCGCGCGCGGGCGACCGCGCCGACGGTGGCATGAACTACCTGCCGCTGGAGCGTATGGCCTACTACGTGCATAAGGAAACCTACCTCAAGGCACTGCGCGGCCACATCCGGGACTTGCAGCGGGATCTGGCCCCGCGGGATACTGCCCGTTTGCCCGAGAGTAATATGAGGACAACCTAGTGGACCAACTGGTGGCCGCTAATTTTCAGATGTCGCCCGCCACGCTGCTGGCGTTGAACGGGGTGCTGGCATTTATGATGTTCGGCGTCTCCCTGGGCCTGCGCCCGGCGGATTTCGCTGTGGTGCTGCGCCGCCCGCTGGCGCCGGTCACCGGGCTGGTGGCCCAGTTCCTGTTGCTGCCGGCGCTCACCTGCCTGGCCACCTGGCTGCTGCATATCGACTCCCGACTGGCGCTGGGCATGATTCTGGTGTCCTGCTGCCCCGGCGGCACCTTCTCCAATGTCATGACCTGGCTGGGCCGCGCCAATGTGGCTACCTCCGTAAGCATGACGGCGGTCTCCAGCCTGGCCGCGGTGGTCCTGACTCCGCTCAATTTCGCCCTCTATGCCAGTCTCAATCCCTATACCCGGGAAGCCCTGCAGGCAATTGCACTACCGGCGGAGAACGTGGTGCTGCTGGTGGTACTGGTCCTGGCGCTGCCCATGTTCTCGGGCATGGTGATCGGGGCCCGTTTTCCCGCTTTTGCCCGTAACAGCGAGGGCTGGTTTCGCGGTGCTTCGCTGCTGGTATTCTTTCTGTTTGTGGCGATTTCCGTCGCCAAACACTGGCAGACCGCCGTACAGCTGGCCGGTGCGGTGCTGACGCTGGTGATCGCGCACAATGCGCTGGCATTTGCCATCGGACATCTCAGTGGCCGCCTGATGCGCCTGCCGGTTGCCGACCGGCGGGCGGTGACCATGGAAGTGGGTATCCAGAATTCCGGTTTGGCGTTGGCGATTTTGTTCACCTTTTATCCCTCCGCTGGGGAGATGCTGGTGGTGGCCGGTTTCTGGGGCGTGTGGCACCTGGTGGCCGGGCTAAGCCTGGCGGGTTGCTGGAACTTTTACAGTAGGAGCGGCGGCCCCGGGAACACCGGGTTCCAGCTCGGCAAAACGGCCGCAGGCCGGCCGTTATCCAGAGCAGCGGCTCCTGCGCTGGAGGGCAAATCGCAGTGAGTGAAAAACGCGTATTGATCACCGGCGCTTGCGGTTATGTGGGGCATCAGCTGGGGCAGCTGCTGGCAAGGGAAATGCCGGTAGTGGGGGTGGATATCGTCCAGCGCCCCTCGTCCTTTCCGGTTTTCACCCTGGATATTTGCGATCCCGTACTGGTTGAATTGCTGCGCGCGGAGCAGATCACCCATGTAGTGCATCTCGCCTCGGTCACGGCATCGGCCCGCAATCGGGAGCTGGAGTACCGCATCGACGTGCAGGGTACGCGCAACCTGCTCGAGGCCTGTGTTCGCGCCGGGGTGGAACACATCACCGTTACCAGCAGCGGCGCCGCCTACGGCTATCACGCCGACAGCCCCGAGTGGCTGCGGGAGGAGCATCCGCTGCGCGGAAACCCAGAGTTTGCCTATTCCGACCACAAGCGCCGGGTGGAGGAAATACTGGCGGAATATCGCCAGCAATACCCCGGTTTAAAGCAACTGGTTTTTCGCCCCTGTTCCATCGTCGGCGCCGGTACCAATAACAAAATCGGTCAGCTGTTTTCCGGGCGCGCGATCCTCGACCCCGGCGGGCACAACTCGCCGTTCGTATTTATCTGGGACGAGGATGTGGTGCGCGCAATCCGATACGGCGTGCAGCAGGGCGCCCGTGGTATTTATAACCTGGCTGGTGACGGCGCGCTGGCGCCGGAACAGATCGCCGCACTGCTGGGCAAGCCGCTGCGCAGACCGCCGGTATGGCTGGTGAAAATGCTTCTGGGGATCGGCTATTTGCTGCATCTGACCGACAAACACCCCGGACAGGTGATTTTCCTGCAGTACCGGCCGGTGCTCTGCAATCGCCGCCTGAAAGAGGAGTTTGGTTTTGTTCCGAGCAAAACTTCCCAGGAGGCCTTCGAATATTTCGCCCGCGAGGCACTAAAGCTCGAATTGCGGGCACAAGCAGCAGAAGGTGCGGTGTGAGTGAAAAAGTCTTTGTAGTGACCGGCGCCGCCGGCGGTCTGGGCTGGGCCATCGTGGAAGCGCTGGCGGCCCGGCAAAGTGCGCGCTTTGCTCTGGTGGATGTAAACGGCCCGGCGCTGGAAGAGCGCGCAGCGCAGCTGCACGGGCGCGGAATTGCCGTGGACACTTTTACCGCCGATCTCGCCAGCGAGACGGCGGTTGCCGGACTGGTGGCGGAGCTGCTCTCCTGCTACGAGCGTATAGATCTTCTGGTCAACAATGCCGGCATCACCCATCGCAGCCTGTCCACCCAAACCAGCAATGCGGTGATCCGCCGGGTGATGGCGGTGGACTACCACGCGCCAGTGGAACTGGCCCAGGGGCTGCTGCCCCAGCTGCGCGCCGCCGGCGGCTGCGTGGTAAATATCAGTTCCATGGCGGGATGGATGCCGGTTCTCGGCCGCGCCGGGTACTGTGCGGCGAAAAGTGCGCTGCACCAGTATTTCGAAACTTTCCGCGAAGAGGTGCGTGACGAAGGCGTACGGGTGCTGATGGTCTATCCGAGCTTTGTAGCCACCGATATCGAAAGCAATGCCCTGTCCGGCGACGGCGGCCGCGCGCGCCATAAGCGGAGTACCGTCGGGCGGGTGCGCTCCGCCGGGTGGATGGCGGAGAGGATAGTAAGCGCGCTGGAAGCAGGCCGGGAGAGGTTGTTCGCACGGGACAAATCACTGCTCGGCGCCTATCTGTATAAGCTGGCGCCGGGGCTGTTTATGAGACAGATGGTTAAAAAATTCCGCATCGAACTGGAAGTTGGCAAAGCCTGGCACTGAGGAACTAAGTTCCAGTGTTTGCGGGCCTTGTAATAGGCACTGGTATCCCGGAAGCTGAGCAGGTCCCACGTTTGTGCAGCCGGAAGATGCCGGTTGCCGTCAGTAAAGAATTACTTTTTACGGGGGGGGAATGGGAGCATGAGGATAACTGGGAAGATACTCCTGATACTGATTTTTTCGATAAATCTCAGCGCGTGTCTGTCGATGGCGGCGGGTATGAAGGCGGAACCCAGAGTTACCGAAGTACGTCCGGAATTGATTCGCCTGGAGAAGATCCAGCTGGGAGAGCGTTATCTGCTGATTCAGGCGATGGCCACGGCAGAGGAAATGCCCGAGAGGACTTTCCAGTTTACATCCTGCCTGGACAGGCTGAGGTTTTCTCCCGGAGGAGCGTGGGACATTGTCGATATGACCTCGCCCTCGTTCCAGTGTCCGGATGTGCTGGAAGCCGCCTCGCCCCTGCCTGTCGCATCGGGCGTCGATGGCTGTGTCCTGATCCGTGTCGCTGAAACTGAAATCGGCTATTCCTGCCCCGAGCCGATATTTCGCTCCGGTGCCGGCCCCGCGCGCATTGACCTGCGTTCGTCCGGTACTCAGACCGTCACTCGCGAGGGCAACCCGCTGTATTACGGCCTGCTGCCGATCACGGTGCCCGTCGATGTGGTGACTTTTCCCGTGCAATGGGGCCTGTTCGTCTACTACCTGAACAAATCAACGATCAACAAGGAGAAGAATAATGATTAAATTTTTCGGGATATCGATACTGATTGTCCTGCTCACTGCCTGTGGCAGCGCGCAGGTCGAGAGTGGCAAAACCGCCCTTCAATCCACGGCCCCAGCCAAAAACCTGCAATTGTATGAAGGCGAAGCGCGCGCGCCGGAGGAGGTGGCCCGGGTGATCACTGCGCAATCCGCAAAGGATTACCTGTACTTTATCGGCCTCGATGGCCAGCAAATCCCCAACAACAGCCTGATCGACGGCCCTCGGGAGATCGCCGTGCTGCCAGGCAGGCATGTGCTGCGTCTGCGTTTCGTCTCACCGGGCGAGATTGCGATTCCGCTCAAGCCCCTTCCCCCGGTCACGTTGGAGGCGGGCAAGGTGTATATCGTCAAGGCTTCCATGACCCCCGGCCAGGGAGGGTACCCGCAAAGTATCATGACCACTTCGATCGAGGCCTGGTTGCAGGAAGTGGACAGCGACGCGAAGCTGGCGGCGGTTACCACCAACGGCACGGGCAGGTAGGAAGTCGGGCCCCGGTTAAATCCGGGGCTTGCCTAATCCAGCACCATCGGCACTACGCTGGCCGCCAGCAACAGGCCCATGGTCAGATTGAAGCGGCGCAGGTGCCTTGGCTCTGTCAACAGCCGTTTCAGTCCCACACCGAACAGCAGCCACACCACGATACACGGCCCGCCAATGGCGATAAACGCCAGCGCGATACGTGCTATCTCGGCCCACATCTCCCCGTTGGGGCTGGTAAAGGCCGCCAGTGCCCCGACAGCCATAATCCACCCCTTGGGGTTTACCCACTGGAAAGCCGCCGCCTGCAAAAAGGTAAACGGCTTTTGGGTGTCGGCCGATCCCACCTCCCGGGTGTTGGCGATCACCCAGGCCAGGTACAGCAGGTAGGCGATGCCTACCCAGCGAATCACCTCGTGCAACAGTGGGAACTGGCTGAACAGAGTGCCGAGCCCGAGGCCGATGGCCACGATCATCGCCGGAAAGCCCAGGCAGATACCCAGCACGTGGGGCAGGGAGCGGCTGACCCCGTAATTGAGCCCGGAGGACATTATCATCAGGTTATTGGGGCCCGGGGTGATGCTGGTGGAAAAGGTAAACAACACTATCGGGAGCAGGGTTTCTAGCACTGGAGCCTCGGGAGTCGGTGCAATCTGGCCGTGATAAGATGCGGGCAAATCCGGAGAATCACAAGTGCAACTGATCGACAGCCACTGCCATTTCGACTTCGACGTCTTTGACCCGGACCGCGCCCAGGTGTGGCAACAGTGCCGCGAGGCCGGTGTGGAGCGGTTGATCATTCCCGGTGTCAGTAAACCCCGCTGGCCCGGCCTGTTTGATCTGGTCAATAGAGAGCCCGCCTGGTATGCGGCGGTGGGGCTGCACCCCTGGTGGGTGGCGGAATCGGAAACCGAGCCGGCGGAATTGCAGCGGGATATCGCCGAGCAGCTACAGGCCAACCCCTGCGTGGCGATTGGCGAGTGCGGCCTGGACGGGGCCATAGCGATTCCATTGGAAGAACAGGAATCGCATTTTCGCGTCCAGCTGGCACTGGCCGAAGAGCTGGAATTGCCACTGATAGTGCATGCCTGCCGGTGTCACGGCGAGATGCTGCGCCTGCTGAAAGAATACCGCCCCGGACGCGGCGGGGTGATTCACGCCTTCAGCGGCAGCGAGGAGATAGCGAGGGAATACTGGAAGCTGGGGTTTTACCTGGGCGCGGGCGGCACCATCACCTACGGGCGCGCCGCCAAGACCCGCCGCGCCTTCGCCGCCATGCCACTCGAATCGCTGCTGTTGGAGAGTGATGCACCGGATATGCCTGTACAGGGCCGCCAAGGGCAGCGCAACAGCCCGGAATACCTGCCGCTGATTGCCGAGGAACTGGCGGAGCTGCGCGGTATATCCGTCGAGGAAATCGCCGCGCAGACCCGCCGCAACACCGAGCATTTGTTCTCTCTATGAGTTTTTCCGCAGAAGAGTTCAAACAGCAGTTTCCGCTTTTTGCCCAGGCGGAAAACAGAGGGCTTGTCTACCTGGACAACGCCGCCACCACGCAGAAGCCGCAGGCGGTGATCGACGCGGTGCGGGACTTTTACCTGCACAGCAACGCCAACACCCACAGGTCCAGCCACCGCCTCGCGCGCCGCGCCACGGAAATGGTGGAGGAAACGCGCCGCAGGGCGGCGCGTTTCCTGAATGCCGCCAACGAGCGGGAAGTCATCTTTGCCCGCGGTGCCACCGAGGCGCTGAACCTGCTGGCGTACAGCCTGTGCAGTGAACTGCAGCGGGGAGATGAGATTGTCCTGTCCACCGCCGAGCACCACGCCAATATCGTGCCCTGGCAAATGGCGGCGCAGCACCGGGGGTTGACTCTGCGCTACGTGCCGCACACTGCCGGTGTTCCCCAGTTCGACCGCCTGGAAGAAGTGCTGGGCGGGCGCACAAAAATCGTCTCCCTGACCGGCGGTTCCAACGCCCTGGGCCTGCGCCCGGACCTCGCGGATATCGCCCGACAATTGCGCGGGCGGGATCTCTTCTGGATCGTGGATGCCGCGCAACTGGCGGCGCACGAAACGGTGGATGTACAGCGGATCGGCTGCGACTTCCTGGTGTGTTCCGCGCACAAGTTCTACGGTCCCTCGGGCATCGGCCTGCTATGGGGCCGCGAGGCGCTGCTGAAAGCCATGCCGCCCTGGCAGGGCGGTGGCGAGATGATCGCGGAGGTGGATCTCTACTCGAGTACCTATGCGGAATTGCCGCACAAATTCGAAGCGGGCACCTCGCCGCTGGCGGCGATTGCCGGTCTCGGTGCCGCGCTGGATTTTCTCGCCGATTGGGATCGGGCTGCCATGGCGAAACATGAACAGCAACTATTACACCAACTGCACGGGGAAATTGCCTCGCTGCCGGGCCTGCGCCTATACAGCCAGCCGCAGCACAACCTGGGAATACTCGCCTTCGCGCCGGTAAGCGGCACCGCCGCCGATCTGATGCACTGGCTGGACGAAAAGGATATTGCCGTGCGTGTAGGGCACCACTGTGCCCAGCCGCTGCTGCGTGCCGCCGGTGAAACCGCAACGGTGCGGGCCTCCCTGGCCGCATACAATACCGAGGCGGATGTGGTGGCCTTTGTGGATGCGCTGCGGGAATACTTGGCGCTGGAGAATTCGACCGACGCATTTCCCGAGGCGCCGGCGTGGCAGGTGGATGATCTCTCGGCGCTGCAGATCGAACTGCTGGCGTCCCAGCGCAACTGGCAGGATCGCTACCGCGAGCTGATGCGCTGGGGAAAGGCCATCGGCAGCAAGCCGGAGATCCGTCGGTCGCAGAACCTGGTGCGCGGCTGCGAGTCCGATGCCTGGCTGGTGCACCGGGTGGAGGAGGGACGACACTATTTCGCCCTGGACAGCGACAGTCGTGTGGTGAAGGGCCTGGGGGCGTTGCTGCTGTCTCAGGTAGACGGCGCAACCGCGGAGGAGATCCGCGCACTGGACCTGAAAAAGCTGTTTGCCGAACTGGGCCTGGCCAGGCACCTCAGCCAGTCGCGCAGCAACGGTTTCTACGCACTGTTGCGTCAGGTGACGGCGCAGGTTGAGGGCGCCGGCTGATCCGGAAATCGGCCGGTGCTTCCCGCCCTGCTTCTACAGCTGTTCCTGTATCAATCCCACCACAGCCCCAGGGACTGGTGCTGCTTAAGCCAGCGGGCGAGGAGCTTGCGGCCGAAGTCGTCGGTCATTCCTTTTTCTCCCCGCATTGTTGTTTTCGGGGATTTTGGCATGACGCGGCGCGGGTGTCGAAAGTCCGGAGTTACCGCCAGCTGCATCCGGAGTCGGGTGTCCCGGTGACAACGGTTGCATAGTGGTAGGCGTAGTCGCCGTCGATCGGCTGGGTGTCTTCGCGGCCCGCTTCCGGGCCGATAATATAGGTCTCGGCTCTGGGCAGGCCGGCGTCGGCATAGGCGGCGATATCGGTATCCGCATTGCCGTAGGCGCGGACAATATCCAGTTCCACATCCTCCAGCAGATAGCGGATGTAGGCCGTCTTGTATTCCTGGGTTTGCGGGGCTGCGGGGTTTTCCGCGTTGCTGTCAGTGCGCAGATGCCAGTCGAACAAGCCTTTGCTGTTGAACCAGTTGCGGGTGGTGCTGGCCATCCAGTACTGGCGGCCGGTGAGGTAGATGATCTGGTAACCCTTTTCGATATAGTCCCACACCACCTCGGCGGCGTAGCCGTGCATCTCTGCGGTGTCGGTGCCCAGGTAATCGCCGATGGCTTCGAAGTCGTTCAGGGTGAGGGTGCCGTCGATGTCGAATAGCACGGCCTTGCGGTTGGGTTGGACAACGGTGAGGTAGCCAGAAGCTGTCGAATGATCCCCTTCCACAACCATTCGCACCTCATAGTCGCCTTCCGGTTTGGCGATCTCCAGATGAATTTTTCCATCGCTGTCGGTGCGATACTCGCCGAGATATTCCCAGTCTTCCATACCGGTGCCGTAGAGGTAGACGTGAACATCTTCAAACTCAAGGTCTTTATGGAAGATACTGGAGTAGTCAAACTTGCCGGTGAATGTTGCAGGTGTGCCGGCTTTGACAATCTGGTCGTGCACCATATGAAAGGGGCGATGCAGGGAGGAGAGCAGCTGGTTCGACCAGTTGTGAAAAGATTGCTGTTCGGGTTTCTGCAGCAGTGGAGGATTGAGAACCCGGTCATAGTCCGGGCAGTAGTCGGCGGAGGTGTGAAAACTGAAAGTTGCCGCGAGTATACCGCCGGCGGATACAAGCCATTTGTCCATTGTCATTTTCCTTGTCGTGTCCATTTTGAATGTTGTTGAAACTGCATTTCACCACGCCGGCTACACCAATGGCGTGATATCGAGCAATTTTTCACATAAAAACATTAAATTTTTATTAATTGACAGTTTGCTATTCCCTAGTTCAAGACAATTCTTTTGCGACCAGAAACGGCCGCGCCTGCCGGTAAGGGTTTCAACCCGAACAGTGGACGCAGAATCGCGAACCTGCGAATTAAAAATTCGTGCAGCAACAGGCACCCAGCTATGGTCGCTATTAATACGAGGATTGGCTCCAGCACCGGGCCCAGCGACCATCGCGCCAGCTGGTATCCGGCGATTACGGTGATCGTCTGGTGCAGTATGTACCAGGGGTACACCGCCTCGTTGGCGTAGGGCAGCCAGCGGAATGGCCGATTCAGGCAGTGGTGCGCCCAGGCGAGTACCGCCAGTATCCAGCACCAGCGGTTCAGGTAGACCGCGGTCCCATACCCCAGTTGTTGCACCGGCGACAGGTCCTCCGGCGACAATCTCTCCAAGGCGAGAAACACCGCGAAACAGGCCGGGGCGAGCCACAGCAGCGGGCCGCGCAATTTCCCCAGGGTCCGCCAGAGCGCGGTGTTGCCGGCCAGCAGGTAGCCGTAGACAAAAAAAGTGAAGAATTGCGCGTGGCCGTACCAGTCGTCCAGCAGTGCGTGGTTGGAGCCGCCGAAGCGTGGGAACAGGGTGAAGCCGTACACCAGCATCGGCAGTACAGGCAGGGCGATCAGGCCGTAGCCGTTGACGCTGGACAGCAGCCGCTGCAATGTCGCTTCGCGCTGGCGCAGCCAAATTGCGGCCGGGATCAGGGCCAGGGTGTAGCACAGGAGGTAGGGCAGGTACCACAAATGGTTCCAGGTGATGCCGGCGAAGTCGCTGCCGGGAAAGGCGCCATCCGGCCACGGCTGGAAAGTGAAATACTGTTTCAGGAAGGCCGGATAGCCCAGCTGAGTCGCGCCGTTGGTCAGGGCCTCCAGGTAGGCCTGGGGTGGAACCACCACCAGCATGCCGAAGGCCAGTGGCAGCAGCAGTCGCACCAGTCTGCTGCGGGCAAACTCCGCGGCTCCCGATTTTCGGAACATGAACCAGGTGGCTGTGCCGGAAATCAGGAAGAGCAGAGGCATGCGCCACTGGTTGACCAGCAGCATCAGCAGTTGCAGCGTGTCGCTTTGATATCGGCTCTTGATATGCCAGCCCCAGTCCGCCACATAGAACATTCCGACGTGGTAGAGAATCAGCAGGGCGAAGGCCAGCACCCGGATGGCGTCGATGTCGTAGCGGCGGGTACTGGTTTCCAGAGTAGGTTGCATGTGATGGCTCCGGTTGGATTTATCGTCATGCTGCCGCCGGAGCGGGCCCTTCGCCAGCGCCCGGGGGCGAATTGCGGGGCATTGGGGGCGAACGGCAGAATAGAGGGGCGGACGGCGGCATTCTCGCCGCGCGTTTTGGGTAGAATACGGGGAAGAGGAGTTTGAAATGACGTTGCAGAGCTATCTTTCCCGGCGCAGGGTGTTCGAGGTCGGATTCTGGGGGCTGTTTTTCCTGGTGCAGTGGATGGCGCAGAGCGCCGTGGTGCTGATGGAGAACGCCCGCCTGAATCTCGGGTTCGCGCCCTGGATGCCGTTGCTGTGGGAGGGCAGCAGCCTGGCCGTGCAGGCGGCGCTACTCCCCGTGGTGTTGCACTGGGACAGCCGCTTTCCGATTCGCACCGGCGGTCTGAAACGCGGCCTCGCCATCCATGCACTGCTGACTGTTCCCTGGTCGCTGATCCACGTGCTGGGGATGGTGGCGATTCGCGAGTTGGCCTACGGCCTGCAGGACAGTAGCTACGACTTCGGCCACTGGCCCAGTGAATTGTTTTACGAATACCTGAAAGACTTCCGCGCTTACGCCGGCTATCTATCGTTGATTTACCTGTACCGTTTTATCCTGCTGCGCCTGCAGGGCGAGGCCAGCCTGCTGGGCCGGCCGGACGAGGGCGAACCGGTGGAGTCGGTGGAGAGGCCAGAGCGGCTGCTGGTGAAAAAGTTCGGCAAGGAGTTTCTGGTCAATGTGAAGGACATTGAGTGGGCGGAGGTGGCGGGCAATTATGTCAACCTGCATGTGGGCAACCGCATCTACCCGCTGCGGGATACGCTGAGCAATCTCTACCGGCGCCTCGACCCGGACAAGTTTGTGCGAGTGCACCGTTCCTACCTGGTCAACCTGGACTCGGTGGCCGAAATCGAACCGCTGGAGACCGGTGATGCGCGAATCCATTTGACCAGCCGCATTCAGGTGCCGGTCAGCCGGCGCTACCGGGAGTCGCTGAGAAATTGCCTGGCCTGAGCCGGATATTGCAGAGCGCCGCTCAAATCAATCCCGGTTTTGGGCTTGAAGCAATCGTTCGATACCTCGCGCCGCGGCCACAAAACCGAAGGTCCCCGTGACCATGGTGGCGGCGCCGAAGCCGCCGCTGCAATCCAGTTTGACTCCGTCCTGCATGGCGCTCTTCTGTCGGCACACTTCGCCTCCAGGCTGTGGATACACCATGGATTCATCGGAGTAGATGGCGTCCACGCCGAACTGGCGTTTGCGGGATTTCTGGAAATTGTGGAAGCGGTACAGGTGCTGGCGCACCTTGGCCAGCATGGGGTCGCTGACTGTGCGGCCCAGGTCGGCGCAGGTCACCCGGCCGGGGTCCCGTTTGCCGCCGGCGGAGCCCACGGTGACCAGGCGCAGCTTGCGGGCCTTGCAGTAGGCGATCAGGGCGGCTTTTACCCGCGCCGAGTCGATAGCGTCGATTGCGATATCGATGGGGCGCTGGTCGGGGTCGAGCAGTTGGGCCAGGTTGTCCGCGGCGATAAAGTCTTCCTCCGTGTGCACGGCGATCTCCGGGTTGATCTGCCGCAACCGCTCGGCCATTACGTCGATCTTGATTTTGCCGATGGTGTCGGCCAGCGCGTGGCTCTGGCGATTGCTGTTGGTGATGCACACGTCGTCGAGGTCGATCAGGGTGATCCGCCCTACGCCGGAGCGGGCCAGGGCCTCGGCGGTCCAGCTGCCCACTCCGCCGATACCGATTACCGCGAAGTGGGCCCGCTGTAGTTTGTTCAGGGCGCTCTCGCCGTAGAGGCGGGCGATGCCGCCGAAACGCTGCAGGTACTGATCAGTCAACATCAATCTCTTCCAAAAACCTCTGCCGCTCTTCCGGGCCCGGCAATTTGCACTCCTGCCGTTTGCCGAAGAGCCGGTAGCGGTTGCGGGCTATGCCGTCGTATACAAGATCCCGGATCGCCCGCGGTACGAAGCGCAGCCACGCCAGGTAGCACCAGGGAGCGGGCAGTTGTGCCAGTATCCGCTGGGCGGCCTCGCTTTTGTGGTAGTCCACAAGGGTGTCCCCGCGGCGCTCCAGGTAGATTATGGTTTCATAGGTGTCCAGCGGCAGGCCCAGGCGGGCCAGCAGTTGCTGCCCGGCGGGGGATTGTACCCGGCACAGGGTAAAAATGGCGTTTTTGTCCCGGTGAAGAACGAAACGGCTCCAGCCGTTGCAGAGGTTGCACTGGCTGTCGAAGAGGATGATGTTGTCCGGGAGGGCCTCTGGCATTTTCCGTCGGTTGTGTCCGGTGCAGGAGCGGCCGTCGGCCGCGATCGAATCGGGATCAAGCCGTCAACGATCGCGGCCGGCGGCCGCTCCTGCTTTTCCCGATCCCGGAGGGAAGAAAATCAGTGCACGTGGCCGTGGTCGATCTCTTCCGGGGTGGCCTCGCGCACGGAAACCACCTCGATATCGAAATGCAGCTCCACGCCGGCGAGGGGGTGATTGCCGTTGATGGTCACCTGGTCACCGTCGATATCGATGATCTCCACTTCGATGGGCTGGCCCTCGGTGCTCTGGGCGCGAAACGCCATGCCCACTTCCAGCTTGTCAACGCCACCGAAGGCGCTGCGCGGCAGGGTCTGGATCAGCTCGGGGTTTTGCGGGCCGTAGGCCTCTTCGGGGGGGACCACCGCGGTGAACTTGTCCCCGATGCTCTTGTCCAGCATCTCCTGCTCCAGACCGGGGATGATGTTACCCACGCCCTGCAGGTATTTCAGCGGTTCGCCATCGGCGGAGGAGTCGATGACGGTGCCGTCGGCATCTTTCAGGGTGTAGTGCATCTCCACTACGGAATGGTTGGCAATCTTCATGGGTAATCCTAAGAAAAGGTAGGTGGATTGAGTAGCGCTTACCGTACGCCACGGAGGATATAGGCTGTGAGTGGTCATTGTATTGAGCGACCCGCCCGGTCGCAACTAGTGTCCTGTCCCGCCTCTAATGGCGCATTCAGAGCCCCGCCCAGGTTGCCAGGGCAAGGCGCAGTCCGCCGGGAATGGGTGCCTCAAGGGCTGCAAGGTAGTATTGGCGCCTGGGCGGGACTAGCTTCGGGCAAGTCGATAAGCGGCCATATGATAGTCCTGCGCTCACGTGCCTAGCATATGGCCGCTTCTCGGCTTGCGGAATGCGCCATTAGAGGCGGGGCAGGCGAGGTCGGGAGGCCTCAGCAGGCGATGGAGAGATCCTGCTCGCAACTGAGGTACAGGTCGCCGGCGGTTTCCACCAGGTGTCTGCTCAGCTGGCAGGTGAATCCGAGTTCGATGAGCCGGGCCTCGATGAACTCCAGCAATGCCCCAAACAGGGGGGCGTCGAGTCCCTGGGCGAGGAAGCTGGCGCGGGCTGAATGTATCGGTTCCGGCTGGGCGGACAGCGCGTGGTTGAGAAACCGGGCTTGTCGGCTTTGTTGTTTCTTGTGGTCGCAGGATTCGAATCCGGAGAGGTGTCGGCCGATAGCCTGGTAAAACTCGCTGACGGTACGGTTGACAATTCGAGAGCCGCCGACCTGATCTAACAGGCTTTGCATATCGCTTCCCCCCGAGAGAAGTTAAAACTGAAAATAACTGGGACAGGTTTTTCCGCGGAGCCTGGAAAAGGCGGTAAGGGCAAGCTGGCGAATGCCGGGCTCCATGCGTTACAACGTTATGGGGGGAGCCTAAGGCATAACACCAATACTGCCAACGGCACTCCAGAAAATTGTCATCTTGTTCGTCAGGTTGTTTTATCGCAGTAAAATAAGGGTTTTAGGGAATAGGTGTGCACTGTTTTTACGCCGCTTCTTTTTGGCTTTGCCATCAATCGGTTAGCGGACAAAGGACAAGTGGTTTGCGAGTGTCCGCCAATAGGTTTGGAAAGACGACGGGCGCGCCGGCCTCTGCTGCCGGAGTGGAAAGGGACGACTCCGGGGCAGTGAAACGGGCAGCTGCACTTTTTCTCCAGGCTGATAGACTTGCGCAGACTGGCGGGTCCGCCCTGCGGAACTGGCCTGTCTGGAAGGGAGGGATGTCCCTCCTCACAACTCGTGAATCAAGGGGCTGACATGGCGAGCATCTTTACTCAGATTATCAACGGCGAGTTGCCCGGGCACTTTATCTGGCGCGACGAGTACGCGGTGGCGATTATGACCATCGCGCCCATCAGGTCGGGTCACTGCCTGGTGATTCCGGTGGAGGAGGTGAATCACTGGGACGATGTGCCGGAGGAGACCGCCGCCCACCTGATGCGGGTGTCGCAGAAGGTCGCCAAGGGGCTCAAGGCGGTCTACCAGCCCAAGCGGGTGGGGGTGATGGTGGCGGGCCTGGAGGTGCCGCACACCCATATCCACCTGATTCCGGTGGAGGCGCTGGGGGATTTCGATTTCTCCAAGCAGAAGCCCGCCGACGCCGAGACGCTCGCAGCGGAGGCGCGCAAGATACGCGAGGCCCTGATGAACATGGGTCACGGCGAAGCGAATTGCGGCTGAATCCGGTAAAGTTGCTCCCGGCCTGCATCCAGGATAGCCCGGCGACCCGTCTATAAGGCAGTGTCGGCAACTTCAGATCGAGAGGAATCCATGATCACAAAACCCTACCTGGCCGCTCCCCTGGCGGTGCTGTTGCTGCTGGCCGGCGGTGTCCGCGCGGACGAGACCACCAGCAGGCAGTTCCCCCTGTCGGGCTTTACCCGTGTCGCCCTCGAGGGGAGCTCCAGTCTGGAACTGGTGCAGGGAGATGGCTTCGAAGTGATAGCCACCGGCTCTGAGGAGGCCATGCCCCACGTGAAGGCCGAATTGCGCGGCGAGTCCCTGGAACTGTCGGTGGAGCCGGAGCGAAAGTTCTTTTTCGGCGTGATCAGCGTCAGCGGTGAATCGTCCGTTCGCTTTCGCGTCACCCTTCCGGTGGTGGATGCGGTCGTGGTCACCGGTTCCGGGGAGGCCCGTGCGGACACCCTGGAGAGTGAAAACCTGGAGCTGCGGGTCACCGGTTCCGGCACGCTGAAAGTGAACAAGGTGGCTGCGGAGTCCCTGTCTGCGTCCCTCACCGGCTCCGGCGACCTGCTGCTGGGAACGGCCCTGGCAGTGCGCGGTGAAGCCTCCATCAGGGGATCCGGTGACATGCGCCTGGACAGCTTTGCCGGCGAGACACTGGTGGCGAAGATTACGGGTTCCGGCGATATGGTGGTGGGCGGCCGCGTGGGAGAGCTGGACATCAGCCTGATGGGCTCCGGCGATTTTATCGGCCGCGGTCTGCAGTCGGCGAGTGCCGGCGGATCGATCATGGGCTCCGGCGACGTGGTGCTGCGCCGTCCCGGCAAGGATTCCTTCTCGGTGATGGGTTCCGGCGACGTAGCCTTGGTGGAGTGATCCCTTCCCTATGAATGACAGCCGCAGGGCCCGCCTGAAAGGCAAAGTGCGCCAATGGCGCCGAGAGGCGCGGGAGAAGTCCCACTGGGCCGCCGAGCGCCTGCTCGATCGGCGCGTCTGTATCGGCATCACCGGCCTCAGTGGCGCCGGTAAATCCACCCTGATTACCAGCCTGATCCATCAGTTGAAGCACCCGCAGAAGTCCCAACTGCCCGGCTTCGCCCCCGCGCTGAACGGTGACTTGTTGGGCGCGGAAATCAAACCGGCTCTGGACAGCGGCCAGCCGCCCTTCGAGTATGAGCAGTGCCTTCAGGCGCTGCTGGCGCAGCCGCCGCGGTGGCCCGAATCCACCCGCGAGCTGTCCGCTCTGGAGCTGCATATCCACTTGCGTCGGCGGCATCGGCTGGGTCGTTCCGGAACCCGCACACTGGTCCTGGAACTACGCGATTACCCGGGCGAATGGCTAATGGACCTGCCGATGCTGCAACTGGACTATGATGACTGGTGCCGCCAGCAGAGTCATATCATCGGCGCCGACTCCCGCGCTGGCTTGGCGCCGCAGTTGGTTTCGCAACTGGCCGGCCTGGAGCCGCAGGCGACCGCAGAGCCGGGCCTGCTCGACGCCCTGTGGAGGGACTACCACCAGTTCCTGCTCGATTGCCGCAGCCAGCGCAAGCTCAGTTATCTGCAGCCGGGACGTGCGCTGCTCGACGGTGAAGATTACGGCGTCCTGCCGCTGCTGGACCTGCGCGGGCACAGCCGAGAGCAACTGGAGGCGCTGCCGCCGGAGAGCAACTACCAATACCTGGCACGGCGTTACCGGGATTATTTGCGGGAGCAGGTGGCCCCCTTTGCGGAGAGCCACTTCCGGCACCTGGACCGGCAACTGGTCCTGGTGGATATGATCGGAACCCTCTATGCCGGGGAGCAGGCACTGGATGATATGCGCCTTGCCTTCGGCCATATCGCCGACACCTTCCGCTATGGCCGCTCCGGCCCGCTGAGCAAACTGTGGCGGCCGCGGGTGGATCGCCTGGTATTCGCCGCCACCAAAGTGGACCAGGTGCTGGCGGCGGACCACGACGCTCTGCGCCAACTGCTGGGGCAGCAGTTGCAGCAGGCGTTCGCCGGCGCCCATCACCGCGGCTTGCCGCTTTTCTGCGAGGCGATCGCCGCGGTGCGCTGTTCCAACGAGAGTCAACGGCAAGGCCGACGCATGCTGGTGGGGCACGATATGGAGGGGCACTACCTGGGGTTCGAAAATGCGGAAATCTTTGCCCATGTGCCCCGCGTCGGGGAGGAGTGGCAACACTACGCCGGTGCCGCTCCACCGCAGTTACGCCCGCCGATGGGGATGGGCGCGGGCCAGGGAGTTCCCCATATTCGCGTCGACGCGTTACTGAATCTGCTGCTGGGGGACAAAGTGTGATGAATGGAGAGTCCGGGCGTCGGCAGACGCGCATCGAATCCTTGGATGAACCGGAATCCGCTTCCCCCCAGCGGGACTCCACCCGGGTGGAGACCCTGGAGGAAGAGACGGAGGAGCTGCCTCGCTCCATTACCACCGGCGAGTCCCTGCCGGACCGCGTGTCCTTTTCCGAACTGCGCCTGCCGGTATTTCGCCTGCGCTTGTGGAAGCCGGCGCTGCTGGCGGCGCTGGGGCTCGCCGGTGGGGCTGTGGCCTGGGAGCTGCGCCAGCTGTTCACCTGGGCGATGGACAGGCATTGGAGTCTGGGGGTGCTGGCGGGCACGATAATTGCGGCTTTTGGCCTCACTATCGCCAGTGCAGTGTGGGAGTATTTTCGCGCCGGCCGGCCGCTGCGCAAACTGGAGAAAATCCAGGGGCGGGCCCGGGAATTGCGCGATTGCCGCAGTGCCGGGGAAGTGCCGCCGTTTCGCCGGGAATTGCAGCAGCACTTCGCCGGTGAGCCGCAGGGTGTGCTGTTGAGCCGGGTACTGGATGAGGCGCCGGACTACTACGACAGCAGCGAGTTGCTGCAGCACCTGGAAGTGACTTTTTTCGAGGCGTTGGACCAGGAGGCCCTGCGGCGCGTCGTGCGCCACGCCACCACCACCGGCGCCCTGGTGGGTTTGAGCCCCTTTGCCACGGTCGACGTACTGGTGGCGTTACGCCAGTCCCTGCGCATGATCGACGACGTGGCGCAGATCTACGGCGTGCGACCGTCGGTGGTGGTCCGCTGGCGGCTGTTCAAGAAAGTTCTGGCACTGGTGGCCTACAGCGGTGCCAGTGAATATGCGGTGAGCGAGTTGTGGCCGGAACTGGTGGGAGACAGTGTTCTGAGCAGTGTTTCCGCGCGGCTGGGGCAGGGAATGGGGGCCAGCCTGTTCATGGCTCGCATTGGCCTGGCGGCGATCCACGGTTGTCGGCCGATTCCGTTTTCGGAAAAACAGCGCCCGCGCCTGGCCGCGCTGACCAAACGCATCGCCAGCAGCTTGAAGGAGCGCTTCGTCGGCAGCGGTGCGGTCCTCCAGCCGGAACAAAACAAGCTTTAGAGGTTCCGGAACTGCTTCTTCATCAGCATGCGCGTATGATGCCGGTCCACCAGTTGTGCCAGCGTTTCATAGCGGCGCTGGATAAAGGGCGCGGGATTGTTGTTGCCTGTGTCATCGGGGTATTCCACACCCTCACGCACATGTTGCAGCTCTTTGGCCAGGGCGTCCATCGCGGTAAATATTTCCCGGCTGATTTTGCCGCTGTAGAAAACACTGCCCTGCGCGGTATCGTTCAGGTAATCGTCGCACTCCTTGAGCCACGCCGAGCGCTGCTCCAGGAATTGAATGGTGTTGCGGATGCCCCCCGGGTACACCGGGTTGAAATGCTCATTGACATACTTGTCCAGGCTTCGCATACCCGAGCCGACAAACTGTTCCACCAGGCTATCGCAGTATTCCGGGGTGAGGTATGAAGGGTGGGTTTTGGCATTGCTGATACCGCTGACCATCAGAAGGCAGAGAAACCAGAAAGCTCGCTGAATAGGGAAAGTGCGGGTGTCCATTTCTGTATCGCCTATAGTTTGTTGTTTTCGCTACCAGGCATCTTTTTGTGACAAGCATCACATGAATAGCGAAAGTGCAAGCTGAAGTCAACGGCTAAAAGGTATAAATAGTCATTATTGTACCAATTGCTTTTTAGGAAATCGGCCATCGCGTTAAATTGGATAAAAGATCGGCAGTTTGCCGTGTTGTTTGGATACACTGCGTGAGTAACGGGAGTTCACCTTGTCGGAATTCGAATTTGATTTGTTTGTGATCGGCGCCGGGTCCGGTGGCGTGCGCGCAGCCCGCATGGCGGCAGCGACGGGCATGCGCGTGGCTGTGGCGGAGGACCGCTACATGGGCGGTACCTGTGTCAATGTGGGCTGCGTGCCGAAGAAACTGTTTGTCTACGCGAGCAGTTACCGCGAGTCCTTCGAGGACTCTGCCGCTTATGGTTGGCGGGGCAGGGACGCGGACTTTGACTGGCCGACCCTTCGCGATAACAACGCAGCGGAAATAACCCGTCTCAACGGCATCTATCGCAACCTGCTGGTCAACACCGGTGTGCAGGTAATCGACGGCCGCGCCCGCGTTGAAGGTCGCCACCAGGTTGCGGTGGGCGACCGGGTGTACAGCACCGAACGCATTCTGGTGGCCACCGGCAGTTGGCCCTATGTGCCGGAGTTCCCCGGTCGCGAATACGCCATTACCTCCAATGAAATTTTTTCCCTGGAGACATTTCCGCGGCGCATTCTGGTGGTCGGTGGCGGTTATATCGCCGTGGAGTTTGCCGGGATCTTCGCCGGGTTGGGAGCCGAGACCCACCTCTCCTACCGGCGCGACCTCTTCCTGCGGGGCTTTGACCGGGATATCCGCGAATTCGTGCGCGACGAGATCGGCAAGAAGGGCGTGCAGCTGCATTTCAACCATCGCATCGAGGCGATTGAAAAACAGGATGACGGCAGTCTGCTGGTGCGCGAGGACGGCGGTGGCGCCCTGGCGGTGGACACGGTGCTCTATGCGACCGGCCGCGTGGCCAACACCGGGGGGCTTGGCCTGGAGGCTCTGGGGGTGGTGCTGCACCGGGATGGCACTATCTCAGTGGACGATAACTTCCGCACCAGTGTGCCGTCGATTTACGCCCTCGGCGACGTCACCGGCGAGCCGCAATTGACACCCGTCGCGCTGGCGGAGGCGATGGCGCTGGTCAAACATTGGCAAACCGGCCAGCCGGCGGAGATCGACTATAACCACATTCCCACTGCGGTATTCTGCCAGCCCAATATCGGCACTGTGGGGCTCACCGAAGAGGAGGCCCGCGATTCCGGTATTTCCGTGGTGATCTACAAGTCCGACTTCAAGCCGATGCGGCATACCGTCAGCGGGCGCGACGAGCGCACCTTGATGAAACTGGTGGTGGATGCCGATACCGACCGGGTGGTGGGCGTGCATATGGTGGGCCCCGACGCCGGCGAGATTATTCAGGGGATGGCAGTGGCACTGAAGGCCGGCGCCACCAAGACGGTCTTCGACCAGACCATCGGCATACACCCAACGGCGGCCGAGGAGTTTGTCACCATGCGCAGTCCGGTTGCTTAGCACCTGTTTGGAGTCTTCAGAAAATCGCCTCCAGAGCCAGGCTTCAATAAAAAAGGCGGTGCAGGGCACCGCCTTTGCTGTCCGGTGTTCCGCCTAGTCGACGGGGTCAAGGGGGGCCAGGCTCTGATGACGTAGCGTTTTACGGCGCTCGCTGCGCTCTTTCAGGCAGCGTTCGGCGGATTCAAAGGCGCCGTTTACCGCGCGGTGAATGGATTCGCTTTCGCTGCTGATGGTGAGGGGGCTACCGCTGAGCGCGAGTTCCACCGAAGCCTTGAACTGCTTGCCTTTGGTCTTGTGTTGGTGGGGGGCTTCGAGAACCACGCGGCTTCGTATGATTTCGCCACAATAACGTTCCAGTTTATGTAACTTCTTCGATACCGTGTTGGCCAGGGTGGGGGACTTGTCGATATCGCGGAACACAATGTTATCGTTGGGCGCAGATTTCATGGGCAATTACCTCCGGTTAAGAGAAACCTTGCAGGCCGCATGTGCGGTTTGCTGAAAAGAAGGTAGGGCGCCCTTGAGGGGGGATGTCCGAGAGTGACAGCAGTTAACCGGATCGCCGGGGTCGCAACTAAAGATTTGCTGATTGAACAGCTGGAGATGTTTTACGCCCGGGCCGGAAACCCACTGGTTCAGGAATCCTCTCCCTGTCACCCATAATGCTTGCATGCACAAAAAAATCAAGCGTTGTGATGGTAAAAATGTAACAAAAAGCTGTTCATGTGCGGCCGCACGCATATGATCTTGCCATTTGTCACGTATTGGAGCCTGTCTGTCGGATGGTCATTGCTCGCGGAGTGCCTGCTGAGTAGAATTATCTCCTCGCGTAGCGGGCTTCTCCGGCGATCTGCGGCCGGTGGTCAAAAAATGACCGTGCGCGCTTTTTGTCTACTGATTCCAAAAACCGAGTAACGGGTTCTTTCTATGGCGGTAATGCGGTACAGCTCGCTGGTACTGGCGGGTCTTGCAATATTTTGGGGGGCGGAAGTCGCGGCGCAGAGCCAGGCATCCCTGTCGGCGGAAAAAAATCGACTGGCCCGTATGGAGCAGTCGATGGAAAACCACATGGTGGAAATAGAGGACATCGAAAACGAACTGGTCTCCTACGAATACAAGCTGAAACGCGCCAAGGAGTCCCTCGCCGATGCCCGCAAGAAACACGAGGAGAGCCGCCGCGAGCTGCAGCAGGCGGAGCGCGACCACCAGCTCAACAAGAGTTCCGACAGCGAGCGCCAGCTGAACAAGGCCCAGCACGGCTTTTCCATGGCGGAGCGCGGAGTGGACAGCCGCAGCCGCCGTGTCGAGTTTATCCAGTCCAACTACGACGATCTGAACGACCAGCTGAAAGTTGCGCGCCAGGCCGTTGCCCGCAGCGAGAGCCGTATCGCCGAGCAGCGGATCAAAGTGGAGCAGGTGCACAATGCCGTGCTGGCCAAGGCGGATGCGGAGAAGCGCGCTGCGGCGATGGCCAGGAAAGCCGCTCCTGTCAAGCCTGAAGTCCCGCCCCCCTCCGTGGCCGAAGTGAAGATGGAGCCCGAGCCGGAACCGGAGGAAGAGATGGCCGAGGAACCGCAACGGGAAGTGGACGCGGAGCTGGTGGAATATGTGCGGCGGGAGATGGGCCGTCTGGACAAGCTGTTGGCGGATAACGACAGGGGCAGGCGCACTTTCCGCGACCTGGAGCTGGACCCCTCTCACGGAGACTCGCTGTCGTTCGAATTCCTCGGCCACAACCAGTACCGCCTGGTGGCGCCGGTGGAGGCGGGGCGCCAGGTGTACAAGATCAAAACCTGGAAGTTCCGCCGCACCATTCCCAGTGACGACGACGGAGAGCGCTATGTGTTTATCTTCGATGGCCGGCGCCTTTCCCGCCCGCGCCTGGTGATGTATCCGGAGTATGTGCTGTCGCACCTGGATTGAGATTCCCCGCAGGGCCCGCATTCGCGGGCCTTCTTTTTTGCTGTCGCGAAAACCTCACCGATCGCCCTTCAATTGCGCCTCGAACAGGGGAACATACTGGCTGCCTCCCGGTGCCGTGTGGCTGCGGTAGAGGGTGATATTGTCCAGGCGCAGGGTGAAGTCCAGCGTCAGTGGGGCCAGGTGAGCGAACCCGCGGCGGCTGCGCGCCAGGGTGAAATGGGGGCGATACACGGCGCCTTCCGGCGCCATGCCCAGGCGTATCATCAGTTGGCGACACTCCTCGTGCATTCTGTCCAGTTCCGGGTTGGTCAGCAGCTCTGCAGCGAGTAGCGGTGAGCGGCCCTTGGGGAAAGGATGCAGTGACACTATCCGGGCCCGGCAGGCGGGCAGCCGATCGGCGATCGCCGCCAGTTCCACTTCGATCCTCGGGATCAACTCGTCCGGGGTTTCCCCAAGGAACGCCAGGGTGAGGTGGCGGTTTGCATGGCCGGTCCAGCGCACCCGGTCGGATCTGCCCAGCTGCCGCCGGCAGCGATCGACCAGGCTGTCCAGGAAACGCTGGGTGGCTGTGTCGGGGCTGATGCCGATAAACAGGCGGGAGGTGGCTGTTTCTTCAGTTTCTTGCCCGAGGCGCATAAATTTTTTCCTCTCCCTTGAAAACGCTTTTGCCAGCCATATTTATTGTTACAGGCGGCGGGCTCCAGTGAGGCGCCGCCCAATCAGCGCCCGGTCTGTCTCGCCCGGTCTGTCTATAGACGGCGAAAGACGGGTGAACTTTAAATATTGCTCTGAATTGAGGATATGACAATGCGTAATTTAGACTTTTCTCCCCTGTACCGCACCGCCATCGGCTTTGATCGCATGGCCAACCTGCTGGACGCGCTCACTACCAGCGAGCAGAACCAGCCCGCCTATCCACCGTACAATATCGAATTGACCGGTGAGGACAGTTACCGGATTACCATGGCGGTAGCCGGCTTTGAGCAGTCCGAGCTGGATATTCAGGTGGAACAGAACCGCCTGGCGGTCAGTGGCAAAAAGCCGGCGGAAAGCGAGCAGCGTAATTTCCTGCATCGCGGCATCGCCGCGCGCAACTTCGAGCGCCGCTTCCAGCTGGCAGACCATGTCAAAGTAACCGATGCCAGCCTGGCCAACGGCCTGCTGCACATCGAGCTGGTGCGGGAAATTCCCGAGGCGATGAAGCCGCGCAAGATCGCCATCAGCGAGAGCAACCTGCTGCAGGCGGACAAGGCACATAAAGCCGATTCGGAAGCCGCCTGAGTTTGTCAGCTCACTGCCCCCTGTGCCGCCAGATGGCGGCACAGCCCTACCATTGCGATCAATTTCGCTGCTATCACCAGTGCGCCAACTGCGCGCTGGTTTTCGTTTGTCCCGAGTACCATCTGAACCCTGCAGAGGAGCGGGCCTACTACGACCTGCACGAAAATTCCCTGGAGGACAGCGGCTATCGCAGCTTCCTCGATCGCTGTGCACAGCCTCTGCTGGCCGAGCTGCCGCCGGCATCCGAAGGGCTGGATTTCGGCTGTGGGCCGGCGCCACTGCTCGCGCAAATGCTGCGTGAGGGCGGACACAGGGTGCACCCCTACGACATCTTCTATGCGCCCGATCCACAGGTATTTGTGCGGGAATACGATTTCATCGCCGCCACTGAAGTGGTGGAGCACCTGGTCGATCCCCGCGGTGAACTGGAACGCTTATGGTCGCGCCTGCGTCCCGGCGGCCTGCTGTCGCTGATGACCAAGCTGGTGATTTCCCGGGAGCGTTTCGCCAACTGGCATTACATACGCGATCCCACGCATATCTGCTTTTTCAGCCGGGAGACTTTTCGCTGGCTGGCGCAATTGTTCGATGCCGGGTTGGAATTTGCGGACCGGGATGTGATTCTTCTGCAGAAAAGGCAAAAAGCAGGGTAGTTCCAGTTCTTGAAGTGTGTTGTGGCGGCCCTGCTACCGGTGGCCTTTTGCGGGACACGCCGTGAATCCATCCCTGGAGGCTTGTCCGCGAGGCCCCTCTCGCAGACAGTCCCGCAAAAGGCCACCGGCATCAGGGCCTTCGCATTGAGTTCCGATATTCTTATCCCGAGTCCCGAGTCCCGAGTCCCGAGTCCCGAGTCCCGAGTCCCGAGTCCCGGGTCCCGATCTCTACGTATTCACCCGAAACAACTTCGCCCGCACCGTGGTGCGATACTCACTCGGCGTGGTGGACAGAAACTTCTTGAACAGCGCGGTAAAGTGTCCCATGTCCTGATAGCCCACCTTCTCGGCAATTTCGTTGACCGACAAGTTGCTGGACTGCAGCAGTTCCCTGGCCATATCCACCCGCACATTCTGCAGGTATTGCAGTGGTGTCTGCCCGGTGGCCAGTTTGAAGCGGCGGTTGAAGGAGCGCACGCTCATATCGAAGTGGCCGGCCACCTCGCTCAGGCGAACTTCCTCGCTGCAGTGTTCCTTGAGCCAGGTTTGCGCCTGCACTATTTCCTCGTCCGGGTGCAGGTGCGCCGCGCCCTCGGAGTAGGCGATTTCCTCAAAGGGGCGGCGGATCTCGTGGGAGAAGTTGCGCTCCACATGGCTGGCCACTGCCGGCCCGTAGAGCTGGCGGATCAGGTGCACGGTGACATCGGCCAGGGCGTTGACGCTGGCGGCGCAGAACAGCTTGTCCGCCTGGGTGATAAAGTATTGGCGCTTCAGCTTTACCTTGGAGTAGTCGGCAGCGAAACGGTCGAAATAGTGCCAGTGGGTTGTGGCTGGCTTGCCGTCCAGCAGTCCCGCAGCGGCCATAAAGCAGACCCCGGTGCCCACGGCGGTGATGGCGGCGCCGCGTTCCGCCTGGCGCCGCAGCCATTCCAGCAGCGGCCCGCTGCGCTTCAGCGCCGGGCGCGGATTGCGCCACAGGGCGGGCAGATAAACGATATCGCTGTCCGGTGCCTCCTCGAGGGCGAGGTCCGGCGTAAGGGTAAAGCCGGAGCGGGTCTTTACCGGGGCGCCGTCCAGGCCGACGGTCACAAGGCGCAGCGGTGTGGTGTCGCCGCTCACCCGGCCGCGGCTCTCGGCCCCGCGCAGCATTTCCAGCGGCAATACGGTACCGGTTGCCAGCATCTGGTCGATCAGCAGAAAGGTGACTGTACGCATTACATCTCGGGCGCTTCAGCGCTTTTGGCCAGATAATCAATTTTGCTGGCCAGTATGCCCATAACCGGGCCGAATCGCCAGCCCCTACACTGCCCTTCACACGCAATTGGTCAATTTTTTCAGCGTTACGCTGGAGGTCAGGATGCAGCGGCTACCCGTAATCACCGCATTTGGCGGCTTCAACCCCGCCGGACGCAGCTCTTTCAACCGCGGCTATCGCCGCCTGGTACTGGACAGCCTGAGCGCCGCCGAGCGTCGGGACACCCTGTCGGACCTGGCCGCGTTGATGGGCCTGCGCAAGGGTGCCGAGGCGGACGGGCCTCTGGATGCGGAGCTGGAGCGACAGGTGTTGGATGGGACTCTGGTGCGCGAACTGGAGCAGCGTTTCTACGATTACCGCCACTGCCACTTTCATCAGGCCGCGGAGCTGAAGAGTACCGAGGGTTTTACCTTTGAAATGGCCGCCCGCCAATTGCCGGAACCCCTGCCGGCGGACTGGCAGGTGGAACCCCTCGGCGACGGCCGGGTGCGCGTGCGAGCCGGTGGGCTGTCGGTGATGCTGGACAGTTACCGGGAGATCTCCGTGGCCTCCGCCGGGCAATTGCCCACCGGCTTCGAGCCGGGAGAGAAGTACAATTCCCGCTTTCATCCCCGGGGATTGCAGTTGGCGATCCTGGGGGCTTCCGATGCGGTTCAGTCGCTGGGTATCGACTGGGACAGGGTGGTTGCGGCGGCGGGCCCGGACAGAATTTCCGTGTACGCCAGTTCCGCAATGAGCCAGTTGGACCCCTACGGTAACGGTGGCCTGCTGCAGTCGCGTCTGCGCGGTGGGCGCGTCAGTTCCAAGCAACTGGCCCTGGGGTTGACCAGTATGCCGGCGGATTTCGTCAACGCCTATGTACTGGGCAGTGTGGGCACCACCGGTGCCGTGGCCGGCGCCTGTGCCACTTACCTCTACAACCTGCGCAGCGCAGTGGAGGATATTCGCTGTGGCCGTTCGCGGGTGGCGGTGGTGGGGGCCGCGGAGGCCCCGTTGGTGCCGGAAGTGGTGGATGGCTATACCACCATGGGCGCGCTGGCCAATACAGATGGCCTGCGCAAGATCTTCGGCGAACAGGTCGACTATCGGCGCGCCAGCCGTCCGTTTGGCGAGAACTGCGGCTTTACCCTGGGTGAAGGCACCCAGTGGGTTGTGCTGATGGACGATGAGCTGGCGTTGGAGCTGGGCGCGACCATTCACGGGGCCGTGGCCAATGTATTCGTCAATGCCGACGGCACGAAGAAATCCATTTCCGCCCCGGGGCCGGGTAACTATCTCACCGTGGCCCGGGCCATGGCCGAAACCCGGGCCATTGTGGGGGACGAGAGCCTGCGCCGGCGCAGCTTCGTGCAGGCCCACGGTTCCAGCACGCCGCAGAACCGGGTCACCGAGTCGGCGATTTTCGACCGCCTGGCCGGCGCCTTCGGCATCGAGAAGTGGCCGGTATGCGCGGTCAAGGCCTATCTGGGGCACACCGTCGCCGCGGCCAGCGGCGACCAGTTGATTGCCAGCCTCGGGGTTTTCGATCGCGGCATCCTGCCGGGCATCACCACTATCGACCGGGTGGCTGACGACGTGCACCACAAGCACCTGGATATTGCCCTGCAGCACACGGAGCGGGACCCGGAATCCCTGGATGTGGCCTTCCTCAACTCCAAGGGTTTCGGCGGCAACAACGCCACCGCCAGCGTGCTGGCGCCGCACCTGGTGCGGCGTATGCTGGCCAAGCGCCACGGCGAACAGACGTTGACCGCCCACCGCAAGCGCAATGAAGCGGTGAGCGAACAGGCCGCCGCCTACGACACGCGCGCCAGCCGCGGCGAACTGAGCGCCATCTATCGTTTCGGCGAGGGGCTGGTGGATGAGAGCGCCATCGAAATGTCCGCCGAGCGGATCACGCTGCCGGGTCTGCCAACCGTGGAACTGCCGGACAGCAACCCTTTCGAGGATATGGTGTAAATAAGTGGGCCACTGAATAGTGGCCATTGGCCGGTGGTTTGCGGCACACTAACCACTCGACACCAACCACTCGCAACCACCGGCCACTAATCAGCATGGCGAACATGGAATCGGTGATCCAGTCACCGGAAGTCAAGGGCAATGACGACGTGGGCGCCCGGCTCAAGGCGGTGCGCAAAATGCACGGCTGGTCCCAGCGGGAGCTGGCCAAGCGCGCCGGGGTCACCAACGCCACCATTTCCCTGATCGAGCAGGGACGGGTCAGCCCTTCAGTGGGTTCCCTGAAAAAAGTGCTCGACGGCATCCCCATGTCCATGGCGGACTTTTTCACCCTGCAGTTCGATGATAACCCCCATGTCTTTTTCCGCGCGGACGAAATGCCCAACGTTGGCACCGGTCCCATCCAGTACCGCCTGCTGGGCGCGAGCAATAGCAAGCGAGCCATGTCCATCCTCTACGAAGTCTATCCACCGGGCCAGGATACCGGGCCGGAGCTGTTGAGCCATGACGGAGAGGAGGGGGGAGTCGTGGTGTCCGGGCGATTGGAAGTAACCGTGGGTGCCGAAGTGGCGGTGCTCGGCTCGGGCGACGGTTACTATTTCAGCAGTCGCCGACCGCACCGCTTTCGCAACCCCGGTGACTGCGACTGCATCCTGGTCAGCGCCAATTCACCGCCCAGCGTGTAACGGCCGGGCCATCCGATTTGTAAGAAATAGTATTCAAACAATCGTTTGAATCTGGCTATACTAGGGCTGGCTGACTGTACGGGGTAATTGCGTCACCGCTTTCACGAGTGGAAACCCGGCAGTCACGAAGGCAATTTTCGACCCCGGGCAGGATTCCGAGCCCCGAAAAAAAGAGGTCAATTCATGTTATTCAATGGCAAGGCACTCTCGGTGCAGATGCTGGACAACGGCATCGCCGAACTCAATTTCGACCTGCAAGGCGAATCCGTCAACAAGTTCAACCGACAGGCGGTTGCGGAGTTCTCCCAGGCGCTGGACGCCATCGAGGCGGCAGGCGACGTCAAGGGTGTGCTGCTCAGCAGTGGCAAGGATGTGTTTATCGTCGGTGCCGATATCACCGAGTTCGGCGGCGCCTTTTCCGCCGGGCCGGAGGGTATCGCCGAGCTGATGAACAAGAACAATGAAAATATCAATCGCCTGGAAGACCTGCCGGTGCCCAGTGTGGTGGCAATCAACGGCTACGCCCTCGGTGGCGGTTTCGAAGTGTGCCTCGGCTGCGACTTCCGCGTGATGAGCGACCAGGCCAAAGTGGGCCTGCCGGAAGTGAAGTTGGGCCTGCTTCCGGGCTGGGGCGGTACCGTGCGCTTGCCGCGCATCGTCGGCGTGGATGTGGCCGCCGAGTGGATCGCCGCCGGCAAGGAGCAGGGTGCGGACGCGGCGCTCACCGCCAACGCGGTGGATGCGGTGGTGCCCGCGGATAAGCTCAAGGACGCGGCGCTGAAACTGCTCCAGCGTGCAATCGACGGCAAACTGGATTACCGCGCCGTACGCGAAATCAAGAAATCCCCCATCCCGCTGAACGATACCGAAGCGCTGATGGCTTTCTTTACCACCAAGGCATTCGTCGGCGCGCAGGCGGGCAGAAACTATCCCTCGCCGGTGGCCGCGGTGACCTCCATCGAGCAGGGTTACAAAGTCGACCGCGACGAGGCGCTGAAGATAGAGCAGCAGCAGTTTATTCAATGCGCGCAGACCGACACCGCCAAGTCCCTGGTGGGCCTGTTCCTCAACGACCAGGCGATCGCTAAGGTAGCCAAGGGTTGGGAAAAGAAAGCCGACAAGAAAATCGAGCGCGCCGCGGTGCTGGGTGCGGGCATTATGGGCGGCGGCATCGCCTACCAGTCCGCCTACAAAGGCGTGCCCATCAAGATGAAGGACATCGCCCAGGACGGGATCGACCTGGGGCTGAAGCACGCGAATCAGCTGCTTTCCAAACTGGTGGAGCGCGGGCGCCTGACCGCGGGAAAAATGGGCGAAGTGCTGAACCGAATCGAGCCCACGCTCAGCTACGACGGCTTCGACGATGTCGATGTGGTGGTGGAAGCCGTGGTGGAAAATCCGAAGGTAAAACACTCTGTGTTGAAGGAAGTGGAAGGGAAGGTCACCGAAGACACGGTGATCGCCACCAACACCTCCACTATCTCCATCGACCACCTCGCAGAGCCGCTGGAGCGCCCGGAAAACTTCCTCGGCATGCACTTCTTCAACCCGGTACACAAAATGCCGCTGGTGGAAGTGATCCGCGGCGAGAAAACTTCCGAGAAGGCCATCGCCCGGGTGGTGGCCTATGCCAACAAAATGGGCAAGAAGGCCATCGTGGTGCGGGACTGCCCCGGATTCCTGGTCAACCGCGTGCTCTTCCCATATTTTGCCGGCTTTTCCATGCTGGTGCGCGACGGCGCCGATTTCCAGGAAATCGACAAAGTAATGGAGCGCTGGGGCTGGCCCATGGGCCCCGCTTACCTGATGGATGTGGTCGGTATCGACACCGGCGTGCACGCAGAGAAGGTAATGGCGGAGGGCTTCCCGGATCGCATGGGCAAGTCTTTCACCGCCGCATCCGACGTGATGTACGAAGCCAAGCGCTACGGCCAGAAAAACGGTAAAGGCTTCTACAACTACGAGGAAGACAAGAAGGGCAAGCAGAAGAAAGTGCCCGCCGAGGAATCCTACGATCTGCTCAAGCCCCACGTGGCCGAGCGCCGTGAGTTCGAAAAGGACGAAATTATCGAGCGCATGATGGTGCCCATGGCCACCGAGTTGGCGCGCTGCCTGGAAGAGGGCATTGTGGAGTCTCCGGCGGAAGCGGACATGGCGCTGATCTACGGTCTGGGCTTCCCGCCCTTCCGCGGCGGCATCTTTGCCTGGCTCGACAATATGGGCCTGAAGACTTTTGTGGAGATCGCCGACAAGTACGCCGACCTGGGAGAGCTGTACAAGCCCACCGAGCACATGCGGGAAATGGCTGCCAAGGGCGAAACCTACTATTCATAGCCGAACAATCTTCTGTAGGAGCGGCGGGGCGGCCATCCGCTCCTACAGCGATACTGGAGAATTGAAATGAGTTTAGATCCCAGAGATGCTGTAATCGTCGACTACGCCCGCACGGCCATGGGCCGCTCCAAGAACGGTATTTACCGCCATGTGCGCGCCGACGACATGTCCGCGGAACTGCTGAAGAAATTCCTGGAGCGCAACGACAAACTGGACCCCGCGGAGATCGATGACCTGATCTGGGGCTGTGTGATGCAGCGGGACGAGCAGGGCTTCAACGTGGCCCGCTTTATCCTGCTGCGCGCCGGCCTGCCGCATACCGTACCCGCGCAGACCGTGAACCGCCTGTGCGGCTCCTCCATGTCCGCGCTGCACACCGCCGCCGCCAGCATCCGCGCCGGCCTGGGTGACGTCTACGTGGTCGGCGGTGTCGAACATATGGGCCACCTGAACATGATGGAGCATGTGAGCCCCAACCCGATGCTGGGCCGCACTATGGCCAAGGCCGCCGGTTCCATGGGTATGACCGCGGAATACCTGGCGATGATGCACGGTATCCAGCGCCAGCAGATGGACGAGTTTGGCGCGCGCTCCCATCAGCGCGCCGCCGCGGCCACCAAAGAGGGCAAGTTCAACAAAGAGATCATTGCCATCGAAGGCCACGACGACGACGGCGTCCCCTACCTGGTGGAGAGCGACCAGACCATCCGCGCGGACACCACCGTGGAAAAACTGGCGGAACTGAAGCCGGCGTTCGATCCCAAGCACGGCCAGGTGACCGCCGGTACCTCCTCACAGATCACCGACGGCGCCTCGGTGATGCTGGTGATGTCCGCCGAGCGCGCCCAGTCCCTGGGCCTGACGCCCATCGCCCGGGTGCGCGAGATGGCCGTGGCCGGTGTGGACCCGTCGATTATGGGTTACGGCCCGGTGCCCTCCACCCGGAAGGCGCTGAAGAGCGCCGGTCTCAGTATCGGGGATATCGACAAGGTGGAGCTGAACGAGGCCTTCGCCGCCCAGGCGCTGCCGGTACTGAAGGACCTGGAGCTGCTCGACAAGATGGACGAGAAGGTGAACCTCTACGGCGGCGCCATCGCCCTGGGCCACCCCTTCGGCTGCTCAGGCGTGCGCATCACTGGTACCCTGCTGTCGGTGATGCAGAACGAGGGCGGGGACCTGGGTGTCTCCACCATGTGCATCGGCCTCGGCCAGGGTATTACCACGATTGTGGAAAGAGTGTAGGCTTTGTCGCGGCCCCCGGGCCGCGCAAATGCTCTTTTTGTAGGAGCGGCCCATGGCCGCGATCGGAGGTGGTTCAATCCACGGACCGCTGATTCGCGCCATCCATGGCGCCCACCCTATGGGCGCCTTCGGCGTCCAAATTTGTTCCCGACAAATTTGTCGCGGCCATGGGACGCTCCTACATATGTGAACACGTTAACGGATACCGGTCGTTTTGTTGCAAGTCGTCGATCACCCGTCCCCCGAAACCTGCCTCGACCAACTGCTGGCCGTGCGGGATCAAACCCCTTTCTCCCTGGCGGTGCGCTTTAGGCATTGCCAGTACTACCTGCCCGGTGAGCCGGAACTGCCGCTGCTGGCGCTCTTCTGGCGTGAGACTGGGGGCGGTCCGGTGTACGCCGCAGTGGGGAAGAAGGCCGAACCGGGCGAGGGGGAGGGTGCGCGGCAACTGGCCGAGCGACTGCAATTCCCGGTTTTCGACCTGGGCGCGCCGCTGCCGCTGCAGCCGGTATCCGTTCCGAAACCCTGGGGGCGGGAGATCTGGTACAGCGGCATCGAGCAGCGGGGTCAGTCGGGGGTGGGTGAGCCGCAGATACCGCTGCCCTGGCTGCTGGCGGCTCTGCCGCGGCGTTTCGCCGCCGGCGACGAGCGGGGCATAAACCTGCTCAAGATTCTCGACCCGCTGCCGGATGAGGTCTACGGTGATCTCTATTTCGAGATGCACGAGGAAAAGCGGGAAATCTATATCGTCACCCGGGTGGACCCGCGGGCCTGGCCCGATGGACAAGGCGCCATTCGCTTTGGTTTCAACCAGCGCAAGCGCCGCGGGATGGGGTCCGACGAGGCGTTTCTCGCCGCCTACCGGGAGGCCGTTGCCGAGTACCGGCGGGTGCGCGAGGAGGTGGACCGCCGTTTCGATGTCCTGCGTGAGAGGGGAGGCTACGGCGCCAGCGAACCAGTGCCGGCAGAGCGGTTGAAGGCGTGGGCGGACCAGCTTCCGCGGGAGCTGCACGAAGAAGAAGAGCGTCTGCGCGCGGCCATGGACAGCTTTACCGCGCTGCGCCCGCTGGAGGTCGGCGATGTAATTTCGGTCCCCACCCATACGCCACACTCGCTGCAGCACGGCGTGCGCACGGTGGAGTTCCAGACCCCGGTGTACGAGCGCAAGATTCTCTCCTTTGCGCAGAAGGTGCTGACCCAGGAGCATTGGGATACGGAAGAGGCGCTCGCCAAAGTGCAACTGGATACGCCGGAACAGGCGCCTTTCCTGGAACTGGAAAGCGGCGACCACTTTGTGCGCGAGCGCATTGTGGACTTTGACGACTTTACCGTCGACCGCATCCGTTTCTCCGCGCCCGGCAGCTATCGCCTGATCTCCGGTGAGAGTTATCGCATCGCCATGGTGGTGGGCGATAAGCTGGCGTTGGATAAGCGCCAGGCGGAGGTGGAGAGCGCTTGGCTGCTGGCCTCAGGGGTGACAATGGACGTAGTTTCGGCTGTAGCGGGAGCGGCTCTGCTGGTCGCTGAACCCAAGCGTTGAGTTCGATGGCGGCCCCGCTGCCGGTGGCCGTTCGCTCAACAGCCTGATCGGCAAATGTTTCGCGAGCGCCCCCGACAGCGGGGCCTTCGCATCAGATGTCGGTATTCTTTCCCGGGTCCCTATATATTGAAGCCCCCAACCGCCTGTGGCACAATCTGCTCCCCTCGTCGCCGGGCCCCGGTGTGTATGCGGTAAATTGCATAGATATCAATGAGTTAGCGTCGGGGAAGTTTTTGGGGACGTGGTGGAATTGGTAGACACGCCAGATTTAGGTTCTGGTGCCGCAAGGTGTGGGAGTTCAAGTCTCCCCGTCCCCACCAAAGCGAATTCCGCAGCCCGTGCCGCCTGAGGGTGTAGGCGCGGGCTGTTTGTATTTGGCGCCCAGGCGCAAAAAGCAGAAAGAGTCTCACGAGGATCAACATGCAGGTTTCCATTGAAACAACGTCCGGCCTGGAGCGTCGCTTAACGGTTAATTTGCCGGCGGAAATCGTCGACAAGGAAGTGGACAAGCGTCTCCAACAGGCGGCCAAAACCGTGCGCATCAACGGCTTTCGCAAGGGCAAAGTGCCGTTGAAAGTGGTGCGCCAGAAGTTTGGCGCCGGTGTGCGTCAGGAAGTGCTTGGCGAAGTCATGAGCCGCTCTTTCTACGAAGCGGTGCAGAAAGAACAGGTGAAGCCCGCCGGCCAGCCGAGCATCGAGGCCAAACAGACCGCTCCGGGCGAAAACCTGGAATACACCGCGACTTTTGAGGTTTACCCGGAGGTCGAGCTGGCCGACCTGGGAACACTGAAGGTGGAGCGTCCCGCGGCGGAGGTCACCGACAAGGACGTGGACAGTATGATCGAAGTGCTGCGCAAGCAGCAGTCCGACTGGAAAGAGACCAAGCGCAAGGCGCAGAAGGGCGATCGCGTCACCATCGATTTCGTCGGCCGCAAGGACGGTGAGGAGTTCGAGGGCGGCAAGGCGGAAGGCCAAAAGCTGGTGCTCGGTTCCGGCCAGATGGTCCCCGGTTTCGAAGACGGCATTCTGGGGATGAAGCCCGGTGAGGAAAAGGATATCGTGGTCACCTTCCCGGAGGATTACCAGGCGGAAAACCTGCGTGGCGCCGAGGTCACCTTCAATATCAAGGTCACTGCGTCCGAAAAGCCCGAGCTGCCCGAGTTGAATGAAGAGTTCTTCAAATCCTACGGTGTGGAAGAGGGTGGTGAAGAGAAGTTCCGCGAAGAAGTGCGCGGCAATATGCAGCGTGAATTGAAAAACGCGGCGTTGAACAAGGTCAAAACCCAGGTGATGGATCAACTGTTCGAGAAGCATCAGGTGGAGCTGCCGGCCGCACTGGTGGCTGGTGAAGTGCGCACCTTGCGCAGCCAGATGGTCCAGCAGTTTGGCGGCCAGATCGCAGCGGAAGACGCGGAAAAAATGCTTCCGGCTACCATGTTTGAAGAGCAGGCCAAGCGTCGCGTGGTGCTCGGCCTGGTGGTCGGCGAGATCGTCAAGCAGAACAAAATTGCGGTGGATGCGGATCGCGTCAAGGCCAAGGTCGAGGAACTGGCCTCCACCTACCAGCAACCGGAAGAGGTGGTGGAATACTATTACAGCAATCGCGAACTGCTGTCCGGTGTGGAGTCCGTCGTGCTGGAAGATCAGGTGGTGGATTTCGTGTTGGAGGCCGCCGAGGTCAGCGACGTTGAAAGCAGCTACGACGATGTGATCAAGCCCCAGCAACAGGGTTGATGCCTGCCGATCGGCGTCCGCAGGGGCGGGCGCCGGTCTTTTCCTTCCCCTTCTCACGGCTGGCTTTCTCGGGCCTGACCGGTTAAGCTCAGAAAGATCGATTTTTTCAGTTTTGCGCCGCCGGGCCGGCGTTCTCGCCTAAAATAGCCAAAAAAGGAAGCAACGGTACCTATGGCACGTTTCGAATATCCCCAGTCCTCTATTGATCCGGCAGCCACCGGCCTGGTGCCCATGGTGGTGGAGCAGACTGCCAGAGGCGAACGCTCCTTCGACATATACTCCCGCCTGCTCAAGGAGCGGGTGGTTTTTCTGGTCGGCCAGGTTGAAGACCACATGGCCAACCTGGTGGTCGCGCAGCTCTTGTTCCTCGAGGCGGAAAACCCCGACAAGGACATCCACCTGTATATCAATTCTCCCGGCGGGTCGGTGACCGCCGGCATGTCGATCTACGACACCATGCAGTTTATCAAGCCGGATGTGAGCACCATGTGCATCGGTCAGGCCTGTAGTATGGGGGCCTTCCTGCTGGCCTCGGGCGCCAACGGCAAGCGTTATGCGACTCCAAACTCCCGGGTGATGATCCACCAGCCCAGCGGCGGCGCCCAGGGCCAGGCCAGCGATATCCATATCCACGCGCAGGAAATCCTCAAGATCCGCCACCGCCTGAATGAACTGTTGGCAAACCACAGTGGTCGCAGTGTGGAGGAAATAGAGCGGGACACTGAACGCGACCACTTCCTGGGTGCAGATGAGGCGAAAGAATACGGCCTGGTGGACGATGTGCTGGCACGCCGCCTGGTTACCGAAAAATAAGACTGACCGGTCATTTTTGTCGGCTGACGCGCCGATTGGCTGAATCTGGCATTCGGAGCCCCGGGAGCCCTCACAAAGGGCTTGAAAATCCCGCCAAAACACAGCATCTTGCTATTGAACAAAGACCGATTGATAGCCGGGCCGCCGGCTGGCTGAGAGACCACGGAGTATTTTGATGACCGACCAGAGCAGCGGAGAAGACAACGGCAAACTGCTGTACTGTTCCTTCTGTGGCAAAAGCCAGCAGGAAGTGCGCAAGCTGATTGCGGGCCCGTCTGTGTTTATTTGCGACGAATGTGTCGAACTCTGCACCGATATCATTCGCGAAGAGGTGCAGGAGAGCGCCGAGGGGCCCGAGGGGCGCCTGCCCACACCGCGGGAGATCACCGATATCCTCGACCAGTACGTGATTGGCCAGGAACGCGCGAAGCGGGTGCTGGCAGTGGCGGTGTACAACCACTACAAGCGCCTGCGCAGCAAGAGTGGCGTCAAGGGCAAGGAAGACGTCGAGCTGAGCAAGTCGAACATTCTGCTGGTGGGCCCCACCGGCAGCGGCAAGACTCTGCTGGCGGAAACCCTGGCACGGCTGCTCAACGTACCCTTTACCATCGCCGATGCGACCACCCTCACCGAGGCGGGCTACGTTGGCGAGGACGTGGAAAACATTATCCAGAAGTTGTTGCAGAAGTGCGATTACGATGTGGAAAAAGCCCAGCAGGGCATCGTCTACATTGATGAGATCGACAAAGTCTCGCGCAAGTCCGACAACCCCTCCATCACCCGGGATGTCTCCGGCGAGGGCGTACAGCAGGCGCTGCTCAAGCTGATCGAGGGCACGGTGGCCTCAGTGCCGCCCCAGGGCGGTCGCAAGCACCCGCAGCAGGAGTTTCTGCAGGTGGATACATCTAACATCCTGTTCATCTGCGGTGGCGCTTTCGCGGGGCTGGACAAGGTGATTCGCGACCGTTCGGAGAAAGGTGGTATCGGCTTCAGCGCTGAGGTGAAATCCAAGGACAGCAACAGCAATTTCGGCGAGGTACTACGCGACCTGGAGCCGGAAGACCTGGTACGCTACGGCCTGATTCCGGAATTTGTGGGCCGCCTGCCGGTCACCGCCACCCTGGAGGAGCTGGATTGCGCCGCGCTGGTGAAGATCCTCACTGAACCTCGCAATGCGCTGACCAAGCAGTATGCCAAGCTGTTCGAGATGGAGAGCGTGGAGCTGGACTTCCGCCCCGACGCCCTGGACGCGGTGGCGAGCAAGGCCATGGAGCGCAAGACCGGTGCCCGAGGACTGCGCTCCATCATGGAGTCCGTGCTGCTGGAGACCATGTACGACATTCCCTCCACGGACAACGTGGCCAAAGTGGTAATCGACGAGGCGGTCATCAAAGGGGAATCGGCCCCCCTGCTGGTGTACGAGAACAGTGAGTCACAGAAAGTCGCTCCGGAGGAGTAAACCGACAGGCTGTGAAGAAAAGCCCCGATATGGGGCTTTTTTGTCACGCTGCCCTCATCTCCGGGCGGCCTCCCGATCGTATCGGCCGGCTGGTCGCCCACGCCTTTGAGGCACCTTTGGCCCTACCGTTTTTTATGTCGGCGCAAATTCCGGTTTAGATTAGACTTGTATTCCAGTTGCCGGCCCCCCATCTTTAGCAACTAGCTGGCGGTGACCACTTGAGACTGACGGTTCTTTAACCTGCAGTCATTGAAATGCCGCGCCAACCCCCAGTGTTCGGGCCGAGAGGAGTTCCATGGATCAGCCATCCAATACCACACTTGAATACCCGCTGTTGCCGCTGCGTGACGTCGTCGTCTACCCGCACATGGTGATTCCGCTGTTTGTCGGCCGGGAGAAATCCATCGACGCATTGGAAGCGGCGATGCGCAACGACAAACAGGTGCTGCTGGTCGCACAGCGGCAGGCGTCCGAGGACGATCCCGGTGCGGAAGATATCTACCGGGTGGGCACCGTCGCCAGTGTCCTGCAGCTGCTCAAGCTCCCCGATGGTACCGTCAAGGTTCTGGTGGAGGGCAGCCGCCGGGTCAATATCCTGGAGGTCAGCGACAGTGACTCCCACTACCGGGCCACAGTCGAACCCCTGGAGACCGAAGAGCTGCCGGAGGCCGAAGCTGAGGCTCTGGTGCGCTCGGCGATGACCCAGTTTGAACAGTATGTATCGGTCAGCAAGAAGGTCCCCAACGAGGTGATCACCTCCCTGTCCGGCATCGACGAGCCGGGCCGCCTGGCGGACACCATCGCCGCGCATATGTCCCTGGAGCTGCCGCAGAAACAGGAGCTGCTGGAGACCGCCAGTGTCAAGCAGCGCCTGGAACACCTGCTTGGCCTGATGGACTCGGAAATCGACCTGATTCAGGTGGAAAAACGCATCCGCGGCCGGGTCAAGAAGCAAATGGAGAAGAGCCAGCGCGAGTACTACCTGAATGAGCAGATGAAGGCCATTCAGAAAGAGCTGGGCGAAATTACCGAGGAGCCCAGCGAAGTCGAAGAGCTGGAGAAAAAGATCGCCGAGTCGGGTATGCCCGCAGATGCGGAGAAGAAAACCCGCGCGGAACTGGGCAAACTGAAAATGATGTCGCCCATGTCCGCGGAGGCGTCGGTGTTGCGCAGCTATATCGACTGGATGCTCAGTGTGCCCTGGAAAAAAGCCAGCCGTGTGCGTCACGACCTGAAAAAGGCGGAAGAAATCCTGGAGAAGGACCACTACGGTCTGGAGGAAGTCAAGGAGCGCATCCTCGAATACCTGGCAGTGCAAAAGCGGGTAAAGAAGGTCAAGGGTCCTATTCTCTGCCTGGTGGGGCCGCCCGGGGTGGGTAAAACCTCGCTGGGTGAATCCGTCGCCCGTGCCACCAACCGCAAGTATGTGCGCATGGCGCTGGGCGGTGTGCGCGACGAAGCGGAAATCCGCGGTCACCGGCGCACCTATATCGGCTCACTGCCCGGCAAGCTGGTCCAGAAGATTTCCAAAGTGGGGGTCAAGAATCCGCTGTTCCTGCTCGACGAAGTGGACAAGATGGGTATGGATCACCGTGGCGACCCTGCCTCGGCGCTGCTGGAAGTCCTCGATCCGGAGCAGAACAAATCGTTCAACGATCACTACCTGGAAGTGGATTACGATCTCTCCGATGTAATGTTCGTATGCACCTCCAACTCCATGAACATTCCCGGGCCACTGCTGGACCGCATGGAAGTGATTCGCCTGCCCGGTTACACCGAGGAGGAGAAACTCAACATTGCGCAGCGTTACTTGGTGCCCAAGCAGCGCAAGGCCGCCGGTTTGAAGGACGACGAACTGTCGTTGGGCAATGATACCGTGCGCGATATCGTGCGCTATTACACCCGTGAGGCCGGCGTGCGAAACCTGGATCGCGAGATTGCGAAGATCTGCCGCAAAGTGGTGACCAAGCACGTGCGCGAAGAGACCAGTGAAAAAATGCTCGTGAAACCGGAGCAACTGGAAGACCTGCTGGGTGTGCCCAGGTATGATTTCGGCCGCGCGGAAAAAGAAAATAAAATCGGCCAGGTAATCGGCCTGGCCTGGACCGAGGTGGGCGGTGACCTGCTCACCATCGAGGCCTCTGCGGTTCCCGGTAAAGGCCGGGTGGTGAAGACCGGTTCCCTCGGCGACGTGATGCAGGAGTCGATCCAGGCTGCGCTCACCGTGGTACGCGCGCGGGCCCAGGCCCTGGGCGTTGCCCCGGACTTTCACGAGACCCGCGATATCCATATCCATGTGCCGGAGGGAGCCACGCCCAAGGACGGTCCCTCGGCGGGTATCGGCATGTGCACTGCCCTGGCTTCGGTGCTTACCGGAATCCCGGTGCGCTCGGAAGTGGCCATGACCGGTGAAATCACCCTGCGGGGAGAAGTTCTGCGAATTGGTGGTCTCAAGGAGAAGCTGCTCGCGGCACACCGGGGCGGAATCAAGACGGTGTTGATCCCCGCAGACAATGAGCGCGACTTGAAGGATATTCCGGACAATATTCTGCAGGACCTGGTAATCAAACCGGTCAAATGGATCGATCAGGTGTTGGAACTGGCGCTGGAACACAAGCCGGAGTCCCTGTCCGACGAGGAGTATTCGGCGCTGCAAAAACAGGCAGAGGAGCGCTCGCAACGCTCGATGCGCACCCACTAGGCTAAAAAATAATCTGCCGATGACAGAAACCTGTTGGAGTTTTGTCCAACTGCCCGGAAAGCCCCGTGGTTCCTTGACCAGCTACCGGGCAGTTGGTATAAATCGTGACTTATTGACCGGCGCACAAGTGGCCGGCATCGAAGACTCGAACGCAAAGGCGTTCCGGAAGGAGGTGTTCCTGAAGGGGCGCCTGAAACATACTTAAGAAAAGAACAGAGGGATTAAGCGTGAACAAGTCCGAACTGATTGAAGCAATTGCCGCATCTGCAGATATTCCGAAAGCAGCTGCCGGCCGTGCTCTGGACGCAATGGTAGACAGCATTACCGGTGCCCTGAAAAAAGGCGATCAGGTGGCTCTGGTAGGTTTCGGTACTTTCGCCGTTAAAGAGCGCGCTGCCCGTACCGGCCGCAACCCGCGTACCGGCGATGAAATCCAGATTCCCGCGGCCAAGGTACCGGGCTTCAAAGCCGGCAAGGCTCTGAAGGATGCGGTGAATTGAAGGAGGCGGTAAATTAAGAAGCCTCACACCAAACCGAAGCTTCAGAGAGGCGTATCACTCGGATGCGCCTTTTTTGTATCTGATACGGGAGCCCGATGCTTTGGGCTTCAAGAATAATTTTTAGAGTCAACAGTCGGAGCTGAGCATGCTTCAGTCCATGCGAGACAACCTGAAGGGCACCGCGGCAGTTATTGTGGCGGGCTTTTTTGGTTTTATTATGGTCATTGGGGGAATTGATTTTTTCACCGGTGCAAGTGGAGGGTCCGCCGACGAGGTGGCGGAAGTCAACGGCGAAAAGATCACCAACCTGGATCTGCAGCGCGCGATCCAGAACCGCCGGAATATGATCATGAGCCAGTATGGCGACGACGTCCCGGCGGACCTCTTGAGCGACGAACAGTTGCGCGAGCCGGTTTTGCAGCAGCTGGTTAACAGTGCGGTTATACGCCAGGCGGCACAGGACAGCGGCATGGTGATGAGCCCGGTGGGAGTGGACAAGGAAATCACGCAGATTCCGGGTTTTCAGGTAAACGGCAAGTTCGACCTGCAGACCTATCGCGATGCCCTGCGTCGTATGGGCTACAGCCCGGCCGGTTTCCGCCAGATCATGGAGCGGGACATCGTCCTGCAGCAGTACACAGACAGCGTGTCGGAAAGCGCCTTCGCCACCCGAGAGGATGCCGAGCAGGTGGTGGCCATTTCCATGGAGGAGCGCGATTTCGACTATGTGGTGCTCCCGGTACAGGATCTGCTCGCGGAAACCATGGTTCCCGACAGCGAGATCGAAGCCTACTATCAAAACCACCAGGACGAATTCCGGCGCCCCGAGCAGGTGGCCATTGAATATGTTGAGCTGAAGCCGGCGCTGTTTGCCGACAATATCGATGTGTCGGAAGAGGATGTGCGGGCCCAGTACGAGCAGGAGGTGGCCAACTTCCAGGAGCAGACCCGACGCCGCGCGGCGCATATCCTGGTGGAAGAGGGTAATGAGGAGAAAATTGCCGAAATCCAGGCCAAGCTGGATGCCGGTGAAGATTTTGCCGAGTTGGCGAAAACTTACTCTGACGACATCGTTTCCCGCGAGGAGGGAGGCGATCTGGGCTTTACCACTGGCGACGTCTTTCCGGAACCCTTCGAGGACGCCCTGGCGGGCCTGGATGAAGGGGAGGTCTCCGCACCGGTAACCACTGACAGCGGTACCCACTTTATCAAGCTGCTGGAAGTGGCCGGCGCCGAGCCCCCCAGCTTCGAGGAGCGCAAGGCGGCCATTGCCGCGCAGCTGCGCAACGCGGAAGCCGAGCGTGAATTTGTCGACGCCCTCGGGCGCCTGGCGGATCTCGCCTACAACGCCGAAACCCTGGCCGGACCGGCGGAGGACCTGGGTGTCCCGCTGCAGACTACCGGGCTGTTCAGCCGTGAAGGCGGCAGTGGTGTCTCAGCCAACGACAAGGTGGCGGCGGCTGCTTTTTCTCCTGAGGTCATGGTTGATCGCAATACTTCCGACGTGCTCAATCTCAGCGAGGACCACGCCCTGGTGCTGCGGGTTACCGAGCACCAGCCGGCGGGGACCTATCCGCTGGCGGATGTTCGCGAACAGATCGTCGACCGCCTCAAGCGCGACAAGGCCAGTGCCCAGTTGGCCAGCCGCGCGAAGGAACTCGAGCAACAGTTGGAGCAGGGGAGCGAATTTGCCGAGTTGGCGGAGGCACAGGAGTTGACCCTGGAGACCAGCGACAAGACCCGCCGCGGCGGTTTCGGCCAGCGCGGTGAGATTATCGAGCGCGCTTTCTCCCTTCCCGCCCCGGATTCCCGCGACAGTGCGGTCAGCCGTTTCGCCACCAGCGCCGGAGACCAGGTAGTGCTGCAACTGCGCGAGGTGCGCCCCGGAGACCTGGCCCGCCAGAGCAGTGAGCAGCGCCGTGCACTGATGCAGCAGTTGGCGTCGGTAAACGGAAGGGCGGAGCTGGCCGCGGTGCAGAAGTTCCTGGCCGACAAGGCGGATATCGAGATTCAATAGTGCGAGTGTCAGCGTGCGCTGTGCGCCGCTGACAACTCCGGAAAGCAAAAAGCCCGCTCGCGCGGGCTTTTTGCTTTCTTGCTTCCACTCACCTTAACCGCTGATTACCCGCTCGAGGCGCTGTCCACAAACAGGGTCAGACGCTGGCCCGGCTGCAGGTAGCTTTTCTCGGTGATCTTGTTCCAGCGCAGGATATCCTTGATTTCGAGACTGAATTTCCTGGCGATGCGGTGCAGTGAGTCTCCGCTGCGTACACGGTAGGAGAGCTTGCGGGTGGTGGGGCTGTCGCCGCCGGCGTTGTAGGCGACCAGTTTTTGTCCGGGGCGCAGGGTGTCCGCGGGGGCCATATTGTTCCAGCTGGCCAGTTGGCGGACCTCCACGCCGAGGGAGCGGGAGATTTCCCACAGGGTGTCGCCCGGGCGCACGGTGTAGCTGGTCTTGCGACCGCTTCCGGAGGACTGATGGCCAACCCGTTGGTCCAGGGTGTAGGCGTACTGTGCGCCAGGGCCGGAAGCGCTGGGAATCAATAGCGTGTGCCCGGCGCGGATGGTGTTGCCGCGCAGTTTGTTGGTCTGACGGATCGCCGCCACGCTGGTCTTGTAGCGCTGCGCGATGGTGGACAGGGTGTCGCCGCGGGCGATCTTGTAGCGCTGCCAGCTTACCCGTTGGTCCTCGGGCAGTCGGCTGAGAGCACTGAGGAAAGTGTCCCGTTTTTCTATCGGCAGCAGCAACTGGTGCTTGCCGTTGGGATCGGTGGCCCAGCGGTTGTAGCCGGGGTTGAGCAGTTGGAGCTCCTCAATCTCGATTCCCGCTATGTCCGCCGCCTGGGCCAGTTCGATCTGGCTGCCCACGTCCACGGCTGTGTAGTAGGGCCGGTTGTCGATATCGTGCAAGGGGACGCGGTAGTAGTCGGGGCGCGAAACCACCTCTGCCAGGGCCAGTAGCTGGGGCACGTAGCGCTGGGTTTCCCGCGGTAGCTTCAGGTCCCAGAAACTGGTGCCCAGGCCGCGGCGGCGGTTGCGCTCCATGGCGCGTCTTACGGTACCTTCGCCGGCATTGTAGGCGGCCAGTGCCAGCTCCCAGTCGCCGTTGAAGCGCTCGGTGAGATAGCTGAAGTACTTGATCGCGGCGCGGGTGGACTCGTGGACGTCCCGGCGGCCGTCGTACCACCAGTTCTGCCGCAGGCCGAAGGAGCGACCGGTGGCGGGGATGAACTGCCACATGCCGGAGGCGCGGGCGTGGGAATAGGCGAAGGGGTCGTAGGCGCTCTCAACGATGGGTAGCAGCGCCAGCTCCAAGGGGTGTCCCGCCGCTTCCAGTTGTTCCGTCACATGGAAGATGTAGCGGCGGGAGCGCTCGGTGACCCGCGCCATATAGCCTTCATTGCGGGAAAAATAGGTGATGTAATCCTTCACCTTGGGATGGTCGGTATGCCGCTGCAAGCGAAAACCGCGCCGCAGCCGGTCCCAGATGTCCACCGGAGGCAGGGCTCTCTCCCGCGGGGCCTGGGTGTAGCTTTTCGCGGTATTGGCAGCTACATCGACCCCTTTGCCTGTGTGTTCTTGCGCAATATCGGGTTTTGGCGTCTGCGCGCAGCCCCCCACCGCCGCGGCAAGCAGCGCGACGGCAAACTTTCTGTGAACCATGTGATGTCCAGGTGTCTATTATGATCTGTGGCTCCAGGCCCTTATTCGAGATATGCCTGAGCTTTTCGTTGTAATTATCTGATTCTAAAGACGGGAAGAAGTTTCGGTCAACGAAAATTGACTAAAAATTGTCCTTCCAGCGGCGCAGATAGGCGAAGACCTCCACTTCATCGGAGTTTTCTGTGGCCCCGTGGTTGGCCGCCTGGCGGGCCAGGGCGGGGATATGGCAGCGGAGGAAGGGGTTGGTAGCCAGTTCTTCACCGATGGTAGAGGGGAGGGTGGTCTTGCCGCTCGCGCGCAGTGCCTCTACCTGCGCCAGGCGGTTGCGCACCGCCTGGTTGCCGGGTTCCGCCGCCGCGGCGAAACGCAGGTTGGCGAGGGTATATTCGTGGGCGCAGTAGACGCGGGTTTCCGGCGGCAGGGCGCTGAGCTTGGCCAGGGAGCTGTACATCTGCGCCGGTGTGCCCTCGAACAGCCGGCCGCAGCCCGCCGCGAACAGGGTGTCGCCACAGAAAAGGTGGTTCTGCTCGACCCGCCCATCATTTTCGCGCAGCAGCAGCGCCAGGTGGTCCAGGGTGTGGCCGGGCACGTCCATCACCGAAACCGGGAATCCGAGCACCTCGCAGCGGTCGCCGGCGGCCAGGGGGTGGGTGACTCCCTCTACGGAGCCGGGGCCGTATACCGGGCAGTGATACTTTGCCGCCAGTTCGGCGATGCCTCCGGTATGATCCCAGTGGTGATGGGTGATCAGGATGCCGTCGAGTTTGCGCTCCTCCAGGGCAGTCGAAACCGGGCCCGCATCGCCGGGATCTACCACCCAGTCCTGCTCGTCTCGCTGCAGGTGCCAGATATAGTTGTCACTGAAAGCTGCGATTGGTGAGATTGTGAGCATTTCCGCGGCCCGTTACTTTTGGAGGAATAACAGTATCATAGGGTGAAGGGCATTTGCCGGGAGGGGCTGTGGAAACCGGTCGAATATTGCGGCTTTTTCCGGGAAAGTAAGAAATTCATACTGTCTCAGCAGGTTAGGCAAAACCAGGTTTCAGAGATAGGGACAAGTGAGGGAATCTATGGAGAAAAAATCCATTCCGGGCCGGCGGCGGGGGGAACAGCCCTCCCTCGCACAGTCCTGCCCGGCTCTCGCCAACTGGTTTGCCAGCCCGCTGGGGAAGGAGATACTGTCACAGCAGCTGGCCCTGGCCCAGCCGCTGGTGGAGGGCCTGTTCGGCTACCACTTGATGCAGGCGGGGGTGACCAGTGCGGTGGACTTTGCCGCGTGCAGTCGCATCAACCACCGCTTCCGGTTCAATGCCTGCCGCGGGCAGAAGGGCGCAGCCCAGGTGGAGTTCGAGCAGCTGCCGCTCCCCTCGGAATCGATCGATGTGGCCCTGTTGCATCACCTGCTGGATTTTTCCCCCCAGCCCCACCAGGTACTGCGGGAGGCGGCGCGGGTGCTGATTCCCGGTGGCCATATGGTATTGATCGGCTTCAACCCCTTTTCCCTGTTGGGGCTGTCGCGGCTGCTGTTCTCCGGCAGTGCACATCAGCGGGGTAACCAGTTGCGCGCGGCGCGGGTGGCGGACTGGATGAACCTGCTCGACCTGCAAGCGGACAAGGTGGAGCGGGGATTTTTCCGGCTGCCGTTGCAGCAGCGCGAACTGCTGGCCAAGACCGCCTGGATGGAGCGCTTGGGGGCCCGTTGGCACTTGCCTTGGGGAGGCTTTTACATCATAGTCGCGCGCAAAGAAGTCGCGCGTATGCGCACGATCAAAATCGACTGGCGCGGGGAGCGCAAACCCGCGATCAGTGTGGTCCCTTCGAGTTCGCAGATTGCGGCGCGGCGGCGCCATCAGAAACACTAGTGGGCCATGTGGTAAATTCTGTAACCGATCTCTTCGCCACAGCCCCCAGTGCTGCGTTGAAAAAGCTTGAATTAGCGCTGCTAGTCCTGCGCTTTTTCGCCTTGCCCTGGAGCCTGTGGCTGTGAGCTTTAGTTACCGAATTTACCGCATGGCCCACTAGCCGGCATCGCCGGCTTTTTATTGCAATACAAAAAGCACTCATCTTGAAACAAGTCACTATTTACACAGATGGCGCCTGCCGCGGCAATCCCGGGCCGGGTGGCTGGGGAGCTCTGCTGGTTCACGGCGATGCGGAGCGCGAACTGTTCGGCGGTGAGAAACACACCACCAATAATCGAATGGAGCTGATGGCGGCGATCAAGGCTCTGAATGCGCTCAAGCAGCAGTGTCGCGTGGATTTGCACACCGACTCCCAGTACCTGCGCCAGGGGATTACCAGCTGGATACACAACTGGAAACGCAATGGCTGGAAGACCGCGAATAAAAAACCGGTAAAAAATGCTGACCTCTGGCGCCAACTCGAAGAGGGCATAGCCCACCACGAGGTGCACTGGCATTGGGTCAAGGGTCACTCCGGGCACCCCGGTAATGAGCGCGCGGACCAGCTCGCCAATCGCGGCATCGATGAATTGGGAGGATAGCAATGCGTCAGGTTGTTCTGGATACCGAAACCACGGGTCTGGACCCGAAGAGCGGTCATCGCATTATCGAGATCGGCTGCGTGGAAGTGGTGAATCGGAAGCTCACCGGGCGCCACTACCACCAGTACATCAATCCCGAGCGGCAGGTGGACGACGGCGCCATCGAGGTGCACGGCATCACCAATGAGTTTCTCGAGGACAAGCCGGTCTTCGCGCAGATCGCCGATGAGTTTATGACCTTCTGCGAAGGCGCTGAGCTGGTGATTCACAATGCGCCTTTCGACGTGGGCTTTATCGATTGGGAGCTGAAACGGCTGGGCAGCCCGCGCTGGAACAGTGTCGCCGCCCACTGCGGGGTGTTGGATACCCTGGCGCTGGCCAGGGAGAAGCACCCGGGCCAGAAGAACAGCCTGGATGCCCTGTGCAAGCGCTATTTTGTCGACAATTCACAACGGGATCTGCACGGCGCCCTGCTGGATGCCGAGATTCTCGCCGATGTCTACCTGACCATGACCGGCGGCCAGACGGATCTTATGCTGGCTCAGAGCGGCGAGCGCGAGACCGACGGTGGGGAAAACCAAAGCGAACAACGGGATCTCACTCCCGGCGCCATCCGGCGGGTGGCAGCGGACAGGCCGCAGCTGGCGGTGCTTCGGGCCAGTGCCGAGGAGGAAAAAGCGCACCGGGAGATGCTGGCGCTGCTGGAAAAATCGGCCGGCAAGCATTTTTGGTAGGGTCAAGCCTGCCGGGTGCCCCTGAAATTGGTTCGTGGCGGCCCTCCTGTTGCCGGTAGCCGTTCGTTCAACAGCCTCATCGGTCTGTTTAAGCCGCAGGCGCTTTTCTCGAACGGCTCCGGCTATCAGGGCCTTCGCATCACTAAGTCGAGGCCTGGGCGGCCCCGATGCCGGTGGCCGTTCACTCAACAGCCTCATCGGCAAACGTCTCGCGAACGGCCCCCGGCATCGTGGCCTTAGCATCAAGTCCGGTATTCTTTCCCGAGTCCCGAGTCCCGAGTCCCGAGTCCCGAGTCCCGAGTCCCGAGTCCCGAGTCCCGAGTCCCGAGTCCCGGGGGCGAGTAGCTACACCATATAAATTACACAAACCAGCGCCACTAGACTGAGCACCACCGTATAGGGCAGGGCCATAATCACCATGCGCCCATAGGACAGGCGGATCAGCGGCGCCAGTGCGGAGGTCAGCAGGAACAGGAAAGCTGCCTGGCCGTTGGGTGTCGCCACGCTGGGCAGGTTGGTGCCGGTATTGATGGCGATGGCCAGCTTGTCGAAATGCTCGCGGGTGATCTCCCCCGCAGTCAGGGCCGCTTTCACTTCGTTGATATACACCGTGGCCACAAACACATTGTCGCTGATCATCGACAATATGCCGTTGGCCAGGAAGAGCATGCCCGGTTGCTGCGCCGGCTCCAGCCCGAGCACGAAGTGGGTCACCGGTTCGAACAGGTGCTGTTCGTGAATCACCGCAACGATGGCGAAAAACACCACCAGCAGGGCGGTAAAGGGCAGGGCCTCTTCGAACGCGTGGCCGATGCGGGCTTCCTGTACCACGCCGTTGAAGGCGGTCAGCAGTACGATGATCATCAGGCCGATAATGCCCACTTCCGCCACGTGAAAGGCCAGCGACAGCACCAGGATGACCGCGACTATGCCCTGTATCCAGAGTTCGGCCACGTCTGTGGAGCTGCGCTTTTTCTCCTCTTCCTGGGAAAAATTCACCAGCACGTCGCGCACGGCGCCGGGCAGTTTGGCGCCGTAGCCGCAGATGCCGGTCTTTTCCAGCAGTGCGCAGGTCAGCAGGCCGGCGAAGAACGAGGGGATGGTGACCGGGGCCATATTCAGGAAGAACTGCAGGAACTCCCAGCCCGCCTTTTCCGCGATCAGCAGGTTCTGCGGCTCGCCCACCAGGGTGGTCACACCGCCCAGGGCGGTGCCTACGGCGCCGTGCATAATCAGGCTGCGCAGGTAGGCGCGGAACTGGTCCAGGTCTTCTCGGTGGTATTCCACCACGTGATCATCATTGGAATGGTCGTGGTCGTGATGGTGGTGGGGCTGGTTGGAGGCCACCCGGTGGTATACCGAGTAGAACCCCACCGCGACGGCGATCAGTACGGCGGTGACGGTGAGCGCGTCCAGGAAGGCGGAGAGCACTGCGGCCACAGCGCAGAACAGCACCGAGAGCAGTGTCTTGGACTTCACATTGATCAGTATTTTGGTGAATACGAACAGCAGCAGGCTCTTCATGAAGTAGATTCCGGCCACCATAAACATCAGCAGCAGGATTACTTCGAAATTTTCCGTCACCTCGTGGTACACGGCGTCGGTGCTGGTCATTCCCAGCAGCACCGCCTCCATCGCCAGCAGGCCGCCGGGTTGCAGCGGGTAGCATTTCAGGGCCATGGCGAGGGTGAAGATGAACTCGCCGATCAGCACCCACCCGGTGATAAAAGGGCTGGTGGCGTAGAGCAGGACCGGATTGGCGATCAGGAATAGGGCAATGGTCAGCTTGTACCAGTCGGGCGCTTCGCCCAGGAAGTTCTCAGTGAAAGCCCGGCCGAAGCCGTTGCCGGAAGCTGTGAGGGCGTTATTGTATGTGTTCATTTTTACTTTCTTGGTTAACTGCTAGCCTGGATAGCGCCCTGTGGGCCGGGAGACCCACGGGTACGGAGGGGAACGCTACCCAGTTTGGGGGAAAATTCAAGTAGTTTCGCCATTCCCCGTCCCTGCGTCCTCGAATTGTCGATTATTCGATGGAATTTGTCCGCTCAGAGGTGGACTCTTGGTGGGTTTGGTATAAATTGCGTTGTAGTTGACCGAACCCCTCTGTTCTGGTCGAATTTTGTGCAAAACAATAATGCAGCGGTGTGAGCAGTGACTGAAGTGCGCGATATCAATATAACTTCCGTGAATGTGGTAAAGGAAGAACTGGTGGCGACTATAGATGGCGCTGCCAGTCAGCTGGACCAGTTTGCGGTGGATCACGGCAACAAGCAGTCCCTGGCACAGTGCCTGTCGTCATTGCGCCAAGTGAATGGTGTTTTGCAGATGGTACAGCTGCACGCGGCGGAGCTGTTGGCCCAGGAGATGCTCAGCGCAATGACGGATCTGCAGGAGGGCCGCCAGGAGGTTACCGACGACTTGATGGAGGGCCTGGGTACGGGATTTTACGTGATCACCCGCTATCTCGATTTCGTGCAGAACCGCAGCAGCGCCCGGCCGGAACTGCTGATTCCCTACATCAACAACCTGCGGGGGGCGCGCTCGCAGTCTCCGGTACCGGAGAGCCATTTCTTTCGCTGCCGCCTGGATGCCGATGTGCCCGGCGCCGTCTCCTCGGCGGTGATGTCTGAAGACCTGAACAACTTCGTGCGCCGTTTCCGCCACATGTACCAGGTGGGGCTGCTGGCGCTGTTGCAGGGCAAACCCTGCAAGCCCGCCTACACCATGATGGCGCGCGCGTTGCAGCGTGTCGCCAGCGTTTCCGCCGGGCGCCCCAACGGCCGGTTGTGGGCGGTGGCGGGAGCGGCCCTGGGGGGAATGGCCTCGCGGGAGATGCACATCAATCGCGCCCGGGTGATGGTGTTCAGCATGTTCGACCGCCGCCTGCGCGCCCTGCAGAAACAGGGGGATTCCGCCCTGGACGAGCCGGCGCCCCCGGTACTGTTGAAGGAGTGTCTCTACTGGCTGGCGCTGTCCACGCCCGGCGGCCAGGGCGCCCGGGTGCTGGAGGCCTTCTCGGTTGCTCCCCTCGGCTACAGCGAGGCGGAGCTGGAGCGGGAACGGGCCAGCCTGGGTGGGCCGGGGGCCACGGCGATCACCGCGGTGGCCGGCGCCCTGGACGAGGAGCTCACCGGCGTGCGCCGCATGCTGGACGATATCGAGATGATCGGGCTCACCGGCCTGGATGACGAGGGCGGACTGGCGGGCACCCTGCAGCGCATTGCCAGTACTCTGAAACTGCTCAATTTCAGGCGGATCGGTGACGGCCTGAGTGAGGCGGTGGAAGAGTACCGCAGCGCCGCGCCGGCCGGCGGCGCCGCGGCGGAGTCGGCGCTGCAGAAACTCACCGGCCAGGTGCTGATGGTGGACAGTACCATCCGCGCCCTGCGCCAAAGTTCCAGTATCGACGTGGATGAATACGGCCAGGCGGACATCGCCCTGGAGCACAGCCAACTGGCCGAGGCGGAAGTGGCGGTGCTCAAGGAGGCGGAGGCGGGGCTGTCGCTGATCAAGCGCGCGCTGGGAGCCTACGCGGAGTCCGGGTTTGATCACGGCCATATTCGCAATGTATCCACCACCCTCAACAGCGTGCGCGGCGGCCTGGTGGTGCTCAGCCTGCGCCGCGCCGCGGCGGTGGTGGAGCGCCTTGTGGACTTCGTCGAGGCGGTGATGGACCAGCGGGAGGCGGCCCCCGGCTTGGAACAGTCCCTGGATATTTTCGCCGACGCCATCATCAGCCTGGAGTACTACCTGGGCGAGGTGAAACTGCACCGCGACGCGGACATGCAGTCCCTCAACCTGGCGGTGGAAAGCCTGGAGGCCCTCGGGTATCCCGTTGAGGTAGCCTGAGCCGGTGGCCGGATTGGATTTCACTCCCGCCGCCAGCGCCCGCCCACAGCCGCAGTTTTCCCTGCATATCGCCGTGGTGGAGGGGCAGTTGCTGTGCCGTGGGGCACGGTTCCTGCACAGCGATTTCCCTTTTCCCGCCAGAGCTGTTGTTTCCAGCCATTACCTGGGAGAACTGGGCGGAAGAGCATGCGGTGTGCACTTGCTGTCTGAGCGCCTGCCGGCGGAGGGGTGCAACTGGCGGGGTCTGCGCAGTTTGCTGGGGGAGGTGGACGAACTGCATTTTGCCCTCGCCGGACGGGCGCTGCAGGTGGCCAACTGGGACATCGACCACCGTTTTTGCGGCCGTTGTGGCGACGTTACCGAATACCACCCCTGCGACCGGGCGCGGGTCTGCCCCCGTTGCCAATTGGCGGTGTACCCCCGAATCTCCCCCTGTGTCATTATGCTGGTTTCCCGCGGAGGGGAGTGCCTGCTCGCCCGCCACCGGGAGCACCGCCACGGCCTGCTGACCGCACTGGCGGGTTTTATCGAGCCGGGGGAGAATGCGGAGCAGGCCCTGGCGAGGGAGGTGCGCGAGGAGGTGGGTCTGGAAGTGGGTGCCCGCCACTACATCGGCAGCCAGTCGTGGCCCTTCCCCGGCCAGTTGATGCTGGGGTATATCGCCGAGTGGGCCGGTGGTGAACTGAAACCGGACGGACTGGAAATTGCCGAGGCGGCGTGGTTTCACTACAGCGAACTGCCCGCGGCCATCCCGCCGCCGCAGACCCTGTCCGGGCAGTTGATTCGACGGTTCGCGGAAGAAGCGGCACGACAAAAGCTTTGAGTTAACAAGAGTATAACAAGAGTCCGATAACGATATGTATATCGCGATAACTTTCCTGTTCGCGCTGCTGGCGCTACTGTTGGTTTTCTGGGGTGGCAAGATACTGGTGGGCGGCAATTGGCTACTCGGCTTTATCCGCGGCAGTATCGGCATCCTGCTGCTCGGCGGTGCCCTGTTGATCGTTCTGGTGGCGGCGGATATCTACAGTTACAGAAACCTGGCGAAGGAGCACAACGTGGGCACTGTGTCCTTCGAGAAACTCGGCGACCAGCATTTCCGGGCCAAGTTTGCCGACCAGGACGGAATGGCTCAGCACTTCGAGCTGCGTGGCGACCAGTGGCAGCTGGATGCGCGAATGCTAAAGTGGAAAGGCCCGCTGGCGCGCTGGGGCATCCAGCCGGCCTACCGCCTGGACCGTCTCAGTGGCCGCTATCTCACCCTGCGGGACGAGCGCGACAAGGAGCGCTCTGTATACCAGCTGCGGGAGAGCGATTATGGTGTCGATATCTGGCGCACACTGCGGGACGTCGATAACCAATTGCCATTTGTGGATGCGGTCTACGGCAGCGCGACTTTCCTGCCCATGGGAGACGGCGCTGTCTACGAGGTGCGGATCAGCCACACCGGCCTGCTGGCGCGACCGCTGAACCAGCAGGCCACTTCGGCACTTGACGAGTGGCAGTGAGTTGGATTTGAACTCGAAACCAAAGTAATAAATACAGATATGGAGGTTTAGTGGAATTTCTCAGTGAGTATGGCCTGTTCCTGGCCAAGGTGGTGACCATTGTCGCTGCACTGTTGTTGATTATCGGTTTTGCGGTAGCCAATCGGGAACACCTGAAAGAGCGTATGCAGGGGCATATCAGTGTCACTCACCTCAATGACCGCTACGAAGAGATGAAAGAGACACTGCTGGAAGCAGTGTTGGACAAAGGCGAATTCAGCCACCGTAAGAAAGAACTGGCGAAGGAGAAGAAAGCGCGGGAAAAGGCGCTGGCCAAGGCGAGAAAAGAACGGCAAAAGGCAGAAAAGTCGGCAAAGAAAACCGATAGTTCCGTGCTGGAAAGCACCGATACCCCGGTGCCGGAGCAGGCGGAAGCGGACGCTGAAGCCGGGGAGCAGCATCCCGCTGCAATATCCGCGGCGCCGGAGAAAAAAAGCCGCCGGCGTATTTTCGTAATGCATTTCGACGGCGACATCAAGGCCAGTGCGCTGTCCCAGTTGCGCGAGGAAATTACCGCAATCCTGCAGGTGGCCGAGCGCGGCGACGAAGTGGTGCTGTGCCTGGAGAGCCCCGGCGGTATGGTCGCCAACTACGGGCTCGCCGCCAGCCAGCTCGCGCGGGTGCGCGGCGCCGGTGTGCAGCTCACGATTGCCGTGGACAAGGTGGCGGCCAGCGGCGGCTACATGATGGCCTGCGTGGCGGATCGCATACTGGCCGCGCCCTTTGCCATGCTGGGGTCCATCGGTGTGCTGGCGCAACTGCCCAACTTCAACCGTCTGCTCAAGCGCCACGATGTGGACTTCGAACTGTTCACCGCCGGGGAGTACAAGCGCACCGTGACCATGTTCGGGGAGAACACCCGGGAGGGGCGCGAGAAATTCCAAAGCGACCTCGAGGATATCCACCAGTTGTTCCAGCACTTTATCACCGAGTACCGGCCGAAACTGGATATCGCCAAGGTAGCCACCGGCGAGGTCTGGTTCGGCCAGCGCGCGCTGGACCTGGGTCTGGTGGACGAACTGAAAACCTCGGATGAATATCTCACCCGCTGCGCGCAGGATTCGGAACTCTACCAGGTGGAGTACAAGGAAAAGCGCAATATCGCTCGCAAGATGGGCCTGGCGGCGCAGGCGGGCGTGGAGTCAGCACTGATGCGGCTGTTTTCCCGCCTGGCGGCCTGGCGTCACCAGGCTCAATGATCAATTACCATTGATCATCGATCGTCGGAAATTGAAGAGGGGTTGCTATGGACAAAACCTTTCGCGCAATCCAAGTAGAGGAGGTGGCGCCCGGCAAGTACGACCAGCGGGTGGTACGGCGCCGGCTGGAGGACCTGCCGGACAATCCGCTGCTGCTGGCGGTCTCCCACTCTTCGCTCAACTACAAGGATGCGCTGTCCGCCTTCGGCAACCGCGCCGTCACCCGGGAGTATCCGCACACGCCGGGTATCGACGCGGTGGGAGAGGTGCTGGAGGACAAAAGCGGCACCTTTACCCCCGGTGAGCAACTGCTGGTCACCGGCTACGACCTGGGGATGAACACCCCCGGCGGCCTCGCCGAACGCATCGCCATCCCCCCGGACTGGGCCCTGCCGCTGCCCGAGGGCCTGACGGCGCGGGAATCGATGATCCTGGGCACCGCCGGCCTCACCGCCGCCCTGTGTGTGGAGAAGCTGCTGGAGGCCGGAGCCCGGCCGGCGGATGGCGAGGTGCTGGTGACCGGCGCTACCGGCGGCGTGGGCTCTATCGCTGTGGCGTTGCTGGCCAAGCTGGGCTTTCGCGTCGCCGCGGTGACCGGCAAGCTGGAATCCTCGGGATTCCTCACCGGTCTGGGGGCCTGGAAGGTGCTCGATCGCGAGTCCCTGGCGCCCTTCGCCAGCAAGGCCATGGCCAAGCCGCTGTGGGCCTGGGCGGTGGATACCGTGGGGGGGGAGACCCTGTTCAACGTCATCAAATCCCTCGCCTACGGCGGCGGTGTGGCCGCCTGCGGCATGGCCTCCGGCGCCCAGTTCCAGGCCAATGTATTCCCGTTTATCCTGCGCGGTATCAGCCTGCTGGGGGTGGACAGCGTGGAACTGCCGCTGGAGAAGAAGGCCGCCACCTGGGAAAAGCTGGCGGGCGACTGGAATATCGGCGAGAAGCTGCAGAGCATCGCCGAAGACATCTCCCTTGAGCAGGCGCCGGAGTTTCTCGCGCGGCTGCACCGCGGGCACGGTATCGGGCGCTATGTGGTGGATTTGGCCCTATGATGGGATTATATCGGGACCCGGGACCCGGGACCCGGGAGCGTCGGGAGGCCCGTTTTACGGCAAGCCGGGAACTCTGTTGTCCGCAAAGGTCTTACTTTGGCTGAAGGTTATCTTCGCTAGTGTGGTGTTTCATACTAAATGGTCCTATCAGAGCCCCCCAAAAAGCTCACAGTTAGGCGCAGCTCGCAGGGAATGGTCATTCCATTTTCAAGAGCTGCAACGCAGCTGTGGGCATTTTGGGGGGCTCCCTCCGGGCGGGCCGCTAAGCAGCCATCTGCGGCGTTGCATTTGCTTGACGTAGCCGGCTACGCCTGCGCAAATGCGCCTTGCATCTGGCCGCTTAGCGGCCCGCTGATATGACCATTTAGTATGAAACACCACACTAGGT